>DATLLB010001115.1:0-5113 GCA_035538075.1 Enhygromyxa sp. | reverse complement strand
TCTCCTACCGCGGTCCCGGTCAGCCGCTGCCGCCCGAGAACAACCCTTACGCCGCGTATCACCGCCTGTTCGCCGACGCGCTGAAGGATCCGGACGAGGTCAAGCGCCAGGCCGAGCGCCGCAGCACGGTGCTCGACGCGGTCGCGGAGCAGCACAAGCAGCTGCATGGTCGGCTGGGCGCGGAGGATCGCGCCAAGCTCGAGAGCCACCTGCTCGCGGTCGAGGAGCTCCGCGCGCGGCTCGACCAACCCACCATGCAGTTCGGCGGCGTGTGTCAGCCGCTCGATCAAGGTGATGAGCTGCTGGAGCCCGAGCTGGTCGTGAACATGCCGACCATCGGCCGCCTGCAAATGGATCTGCTGGCGATGGCCTTCGCCTGCGATCTGACCCGCGTCGCCAGCTTGATGTGGACACAGTCGGCGGCCACGCACGTGTACTCGTTCGTCGATCCGGCGATCAAGGAGGGCCACCACTCGATCGCCCACAAGGGCGACGAGGACGCGGCCAAGGTCGCGCAGAATGCCAAGATCAACACCTGGTTCGCCGAGCAGCTGGCCTATTTGATCAGCGCGCTCAAGGCCATCCCCGAGGGCGAGGGATCGGTGTTCGACAACACCGTGATCCTGTGGACCAACGAGCAGGCCAAGGGCAACAACCACGATCGCATGAACATGCCCTACGTGCTGGCCGGCAGCGCGGGCGGGTACTTCGACACCGGCCGCTACCTCGTGCAGGGCCAGCAGACGCCGCACAACAAGCTGCTGGTCTCACTGCTGCATGCGATGGGCATCGACGAGGACGTGTTCGGCGACTCGCAATATGGCAAGGGGCCGCTATCCGGATTGACCTGAGCGTCACTACTGCGGCCCGGCCAGCGTGGCCAGGAAGCGCTGCTCGTCGAAGCCGATCGAGATCCAGGTGTGGGTGCCTGCGGACGCTCGAGCGCCCCACTCCCCCTTCTCGCGGTAGATCTCGACCTCGGCCAGCTCGCACACGCGCTCGTCGAGCACACACGCGGCCGCGACGATGTCGTGCATCGCCTTGCCGACGCCCTTGTCGTGCAGGTAGCGATCGAGCGCGGCGATCATCGTCGCGAGCCCAGTCCGTGGCGGCGCGACCAGATTCTCGAGCAAGGCGTCGTGCAGCTCGCGGGTCCAGACCACGCCGTGGCACACGTTCTTCGACACGAACACGCGCCGGGCGATCCGCGGCGAGTCGAGCAGCGCGAGCGTGTCCCTCGGCGCGCCGCCGGGGTTGAAGCTGGGACAGGTCAGGCGACCGCGAAATTTCTCGAGCGGCGCGGCGACCAAGTTGTCGCCCGCGAAGCCGCCTTGCTGCAGCCAGCGCGCGAGCGTGAGCTGCGGGTGATCGGCGAAGGCCTTGCCGATGTTCTTGGGCGCCGAGCCGACCAGGATTGTCGCGTTGGGATCACGTAGACGATCGGCCACCAGCGTGGGACCGTGCGCGACCTCGCCGAGCGGGTGCTCGTGGATCTGCGCGCCGTAGACCTTGTAGTGGAAGCCCGAGACGCGCGGCTTCTGGCCGTCCGTGCTGCTCCACCACTGCGGCCCATGCAGCGCCCCGATCGGCACGTCGGGGCGGCCGCAGTGATCGAGGCCCCAGCGGACCAGCTGGCACTGATCTCTCGAGCCCGGGGTGACCACTACGGCCAGCAAGTCGACGCCTGGATGATCGGCGAGCCACAGCAAGGTCATGAAGTCGTCAGGGTCGGAGGTCTCCATCTCGAAGATGACGCGTTGCATGGCGGCGCAAGGTAGCGCACGTTCGCGATGGGTCAAATGTTGGGCTGGTCGAGTCCGCGCGTCGCGAGCGGGCTCTGGCAGCTCGACGCGGCGTGATACCATCGGCCGATGGCATCCTTCGTCAAGGCGCTCCCGATCCCCTTCATTCTCGGTCTGGCTCTGAGCTGCAAGGACGGCGGCGGCTCGGGTGACGATTGCCGGGCCGGCTCGCTGTATTGCGAGTGCTACAGCGACGTGTGCCAGCCGGGTCTCGTCTGCATCGACAACTTCTGTGTGATGGGCGAGGAAGACTCCGGCGATGGGGATGGCGACTCGGGCGATGGCGATGGCGACTCGGGCGATGGCGACGGCGACTCCGGCGATGGCGACGGAGACTCTGGCGATGGCGATGGCGATGGCGATGGCGAGTCGGGCGATGGTGATGGAGATCCGAAGGCCGATGACGACAACGACGGGATCCTCAACTCGAACGACAACTGCCCGAGCGATCCCAACCCCAACCCGCTCGACTTCGACTTCGACGGCGCGGGCAATGTCTGCGACCTGCTCGAGTTCACCACGATCAGCGGCACGCTGACGATGGAGTTGGTGCTCTACCAGCTCTGGTTCGCCTCATGCTCGCCGGAACTGCCGCTCGAGGTCGAGTCCGGCTACATCGCCCTGCAGCTCGACGATCAAGCGAACTCGGTCGGCATCGTGGTCGCCTACATTGCGTTCGCGCCATTCGAGACCGACTGCTACAACGGCGACAGCAGCACCTGGATGTTCGATGATCTCGTGTTCACGTACGAGGGCGCGATCCCCTATCCGATCAGCGTGCCGCACAGCATGGCCGCACACCAGGCCGGCAGCGTCTCGGGCATGAGCAGCAGCCCGCACGGCATGACGGCCACCTCGCCGCTCGAGGTCACGTCGCCCGACTACACTGTCATGCCGACCAGCTTCAATTACAGCTCGGATGGCAATTGGCCGGTCTTCACGGTCAACGTGATGAGCGGCGGCGACTTCGGGACCATCAATTGGAACGCCGCCGGGATCGACGTGACCCCCGAAGAAGATCTGATGTTCACCAGCCCCAACGGCACCGGCACGGTCAACTTCGAGGATCTCAGCGGCACGCTCGAGCTGCTGCCCTGATCGCGATCACAGCCGGCAGGTGCCCACATCCTCGAGGCCGACCATCACGGCGTCCTCGGGGTAGTACGCCTTGCAGCGCTCGGCCTCGCTCGGGCACACGCTCGCCTGCTCGACGTCGCAGATCTCCGCGCAGCAGCCCGCGGCCCCGTCCTCGCCGCCGCAGCCCTCGGCGTCGACCAGCGGCCCCGGCAGACACGCGAGCCCGGCATCGCAGCAGTTGATGCACTCGCACGGATCGCCGTGGGCTCCGGTCGCGCCGCTGCGATCGACGTCGCAGACCCAACGATCGCCCGGATCCGGATAGCACCCCCACCCGGCCGCGCAATCCTGCGCGAGCGGATCGCAGCTCGGCAGGCACAGCGGCAGCAAGCCCTCGCTCGCGACCGAGCAGACCTCGCCCTCCTGCGCGCAGCCGAGGCCGAGATCGCAAAAGTCGATGCAGATGCCGGCCTTGCCGTTCGCGTCGGTGGCCCAGCAGATCCGGTGGTGCGTGCAGTCGTCCGAGTCGCCGATCTGCTCGCAGCTCTCGCCTTCGAGCTTGTCGCCGTGCACGTCGACGCAGCGGTTGGTCGGGCCGTGCTCGGCGTCGACGACGTAGCTGCACTTCTGCTCGGGTGGGCAATCTCCGAAGCGGCGGGGATCGCATTCCGGCTGCGGGAGATCGGGCGGGGCGGCCTCGTCTGCGCCTGCGTCGTCCTCGAAGTCGCCCGCGCTCCCGCTCGTGTTGCTGCACGCGAGCGCGGCCAACGAGGCCAGCAGAGCAAGCGTCCGCGCGAGCATCACTCGACCTTCGCACGCTCGGGGCCCCCGTGATAAGAGCCCGGTGTGTCCGAACCCGACTTGCCGCGCCTGGGGCCGCAGGACGAGGTCCCCGCGCGGCGCATACTGTTGATGCGCCACGGCCACTATGAGCGCATCAACGAACTCGGCGACGAGGTCTGGTCGCTCTCTCCGCTCGGTCGTCGGCAAGCCGCACGCACGGGTCGTCGCCTCGCTCGCTTGGTCCCGCACTTCAGCGGCGAGCTCGAGGGCGTCTACACCAGCCCGTGGCCGCGCGCGCAGCAGACCGCGGTGATCGGCGCGCACGAGATGGGGCTCGATCGCGTGCGCGTCAAAGAGTACCTGTGCGAGACCATCCCGCTGGTCCCGGTCGCGCCCGACGGCGTCAGCTCGACGCACCCGACCTTGCCTCCGACGACCGCCGAGGATCGCCGCGAGGTCAGCGAGCAGGTCCGCCGGGTGGTCGCGCGCTTCTTCAAGGGCGGCAACAAGGCCTGCACCTACCTGCTGTTCACGCACGGCAACCTGATCCGCTACCTGCTCGCCGAGACCCTCGGGCTGCCCTACGAGGCGTGGATGCGGATCGCGATCTGCCACGCCTCGATCACCGAGATCCGCGTGTTCCCGGGCAACGTCCCGGCGCTGATCTCCTTCAACGACACCGGTCATCTGCCGCCGGAGATGATCACCGCATGAAAGCCAAACCTTCGTTGTTGCTCCTGCTCGTCGCGCTCGGCTGTCGGCCCACCGAGGTCGCCAAGCCCGACGATCCTCCGCCCACGTCCGATGTCGCGATCGGCCGCGAGCAGAACCCCGAGCAGATGCTCGAGCAGCTCGGCGAGGCGTTCCTGGCCGGCTACTTCGCCGCCAACCCGGTGGCCGCGACCGCGCTCGGCGAGCACAGCCACGATCATCGCTGGCCCGATCTCTCGCTCGACCGCCGCACCGAGCACGACCAGTGGCTGGTCGAGCAGCTCGCGGCGGTCGCCAAGGTGCCCCGCGAGGCGCTCGATCCCGACGGTCGGCTCGAGCTCGACACGATCCGCAACCAGCTCGAGCTGTGGCGCTTCGCGTCCGAGGTCGAGCAGGTCTGGCGCAGCGATCCGCTGAGCTACAGCTATCTGATCTCGGCCGGGCTCGACGATCTGCTGAGCCGCGACTTTGCCCCGCTCGAGCAGCGCGCGACCAGTGTGGCGGCGCGGCTCGAGGCGCTGCCGGCCCTGGTCGATCAGGCCATCGCCAACCTGTCCGATCCGACGCTGGTTCGCCGTCCGCAGGCCGAGGTCGCGATCGGGCAGTACGGCGGGATCATCACGCTGATCGAGCAGGAGATTCCCGAGCGCACGGCCGAGGCCTCGCCCGAGCTGCGCGAGCGCATCGCTGCCGCGAGCCCTGCGGCGGTGGCTGCGATCGCGTCGCTGCGCAGCCACGTC
>DATLLB010001114.1:0-24488 GCA_035538075.1 Enhygromyxa sp. | reverse complement strand
GGTCTTCCATGCGCCGCGATCACGCATCGCCGAGCGCATCCCCCCGCTCGCGGGTCACCTCGAAGCGATCGACGATCAGCGTTGTGTGCTCGAGGCCGGCAGCCACTCGCTCGACATGCTCGCGCTCCACATTGCGGCCGTCGGCGAGGACTTCGAGGTCTGCGAGCCGCCCGAGCTCGCGGACGCGATGCGACGGCTCGCCGAACGCCTCGCCAGCGCCACAAGCCAGCCCTCGAGCTAGGCCGCCTCGCGCAGCTCGTCCGCGACCGCGTCACCCTTGCGGTGCTTGCTCGGCCGCCAGGTGCCGGCCACGACGTCGGCCGGAGGCTCACGCAGATCCCAGACCAACCCGACCCAGCTCAGCGCCTTCAAGACGTAGTAGGTGATGTCGATCTGCCACCAGTGAAAGCCCTGGCGCGTGGACGCCTGGTAGTAGTGGTGGTTGTTGTGCCAGCCCTCGCCGAGCGTGATCATCGCGAGGATGAAGCTGTTGCGGCTGTCGTCGGTGGTCTCGTAGACGCGCTTGCCGAACACGTGCGTGAGCGAGTTGATCGTGTAGGTCCCGTGCCACAAGAGCACGGTGCTGAGCGCGAAGCCGATCAACAGGCCCGACCAGCCGAGCACCAGCCAGGTCGCAACCCCGAGCGCGACCGGTGGGATCCACCAGTACTTGTTGAGGAACATCAGCTCCGGGTACTTGGCGAGATCCTTGACCTTGGCGTAGTCGGTCGCCTCGGTGTTGTCGAACAGCCAGCCGACGTGCGAGTAGAAGAAGCCCTTTTGCTTGGGCGAGTGCACGTCCTCGGGCTGATCGGAGAACTTGTGATGGTGGCGGTGGTGGGCCGACCACCACAGCACGCCTTTTTGCGAGCTCGACATCGCCAGCAGCGCGAGCACAAATTGAAACCAGCGGCTGGTCTTGTAGGTGCGATGCGAGAAGTAGCGGTGGTAGACGCCCGTGACCCCAAACATCCGCACGACGTAGAGGACCCCGCACACGATCCAGTCGATCGGTCGGACCACCACGCCCGGCAGCAACGCGAGCAGGGGGACGAGGTGCAGGGCGATGAACGGGATGCCCTCGATCCACAGTCGCAGCGCGCTGCGTTGACCCGGCTTGGGTCCGGCGTCGGAGATCGAAACGGAGCTCAATTGTGCGGTGGACATGACGGTCGCAGCCCCGCTTCGGGGCTCCCCGCAAAATGCCCCGAAAACGGCGTTCGCGCGGCACGCTGGCGGTCATGGTTGCGACCGCGCTGTGTCTTGGTTTGGTCTGCGCGCGGCGGATCGATCGCCCAGCCCGCCGCCAGAGCGCGCAGCCGTGTGCACGTCGCTGCTCAGCCCTCGGGCACGAACTTGTAGCCCGCTCCGCGCACCGCGACGAAGTGGCGCGGCTCCTTGGGATCGGGCTCGAGGTGCTTGCGCAGGCGCAGGATGAAATTGTCGACCATCCGCGAGTTCGGATAGTTGTCGAGTCGCCAGACCTTCTCTTGCAGCTCCTGCCGGCTGAGCACGCGACCGGGATTGTCGGCGAAGTAGCGCAGCAGATCGTACTCGAGCGCGGTCAGCTTGATCTCGGCGTCGCCCCGCGTGGTCACGCGCGCGGCGAAGTCGATCTCGACGTCGCCGATGCGCAGCCGCTCGGTCGGCTCGTCGCCGTGGCGCTGCTCCCAGTCGCGTCGGCGCAGCAACGAACGCACCCGCGCCAGTAGCTCCTCGAGCTCGAAGGGCTTGACGAGATAGTCGTCGGCCCCGGCCTCGAGCCCGCGCACGCGGTCGGCGGTGCGATCGCGAGCGGTCAGCATCAGCACCGGGGTGAAGTCGCCCGCGTCGCGGAGCTTGCGACACAGCACGAAGCCGCCGTCGTCGTTGTCGGGCAGCATCACGTCGACGATCAGCGCCGCGTACTTGCCCGACTCGATCAGGTGCGCCCCCGCGTCGCGGATCGAATGCACCACGTCGACCGTGTAGCCCTCCAGCTCGAAGTTGAGCTTGAGCCCGGTCGCGAGGTTGCGGTCGTCTTCGACGACCAGCAGGCGCGGGGATGCGTCCGCCATCGACTCGATGGTGAACCGAGCGCGCCCACGCTGTAAAGGGCACGATTCGGGGCCCAGGAGGCGCGAGCGCACGGACCGCGGTACCGCTCTTGCAGCTCCCTGGTCATGCTGAATCCAAATACCCGTAATCTCGTGTTTTTGTGCGCGATCGCGGCGCTCGGTGCCTGCCAGCGCGATAAAAAATCGCCCGAGACCGAGGTGATCGAAGCCGGGGCCGAGGTCCTGCAGTCCGAAGCTCCGATCCGGGCGATCAGCACCTATCTCGACGGCGTGCACTTCTACAATGGCGAGATGGACGAGCAGGTCGAGGCCCATCATTATGTCACGATCCTCAGCGACGATGTGATGCAAGCGGTGCTGTTCGACGGCAATGACAAGAATGCCCGCATGATCGGCGTCGAATACATCATCAGTCAAAAGTTGTTCGAGCAGCTCCCGGACGAGGAGAAGAAGCTGTGGCACAGCCACGCGTACGAGGTGAAGTCGGGCCTCGCGATCACGCCGGGGCTGCCGGCTGCGGCCGAGCGTGCGCTGATGGAGAAGCTGGTGTCGACGTACGGCAAGACCTGGCACACCTGGCACACGCAAGCCGACGAGAACGTGCCAATTGGCATTCCCGCGTTGATGATGGCATTTACGGCCGATGGGCAGATCGACCCGGAATTGCTGGTTGAACGCGAGCAACGTCTGGGTGTCTCGATTGCGGACATTGCCGCGCGGCGGGCCGACATTCCGCAGCCCGAGATCGACCCGCTCGCCGACGTCTGGCAGCAGGGCGAGGTGATCCAGCTCGAGGCCGTCACGCTCGAGGACGAGGACTAAGCGTCGACGTCGATCAGCGCACGAATCGACTGGCGAAGCGTGAAGATCTCCGCCCACGGGTCGTGGTCGAGCTTCGCCAGTCGCTCCGGGACCGTGACCAACGTGTAGCGCTCGGGCTGCAGCGACGCGCTCAGCTCGTCCCAGCGCAGGGGAGTGGACACGGTCGCGTCCGGCTTGGCCCGCGGCGAATAGGGGGCGATGCTGGTCGCGCCGCGACCGTTGCGGAGATAATCGATGAAGATCTTGCCGCGCCGCTCCGCCTTCGACATGACCGCGGTGTAGCGATCAGGCGCGTCGCTGGCCATGCGCTGTGCGAATGTCCGACAGAATTGCTTGACCCGATCAAAGTCCAATTCGGGCTCGATCGGAACCACCACGTGCAACCCCTTGCCGCCGGTGGTCTTGACGAAGCTGCGCAGCCCGAGCTGTTCGAGGCGCTCGCGGATCTCGAGCGCCGCAGCCACGACCCGCGCGAAGTCGAGGCCTTCGTCGGGATCGAGGTCGAAGACCAGGCGATCGGGACAATCGACGTGGTCGAGCCGCGAGCCCCACAGGTGAATCTCGATCGTGCTCATCTGCACCAACGCGACCAGCCCGAGCGCGTCCGAGACGCTGGCGTAGAGCTCCTCGCTGCCGTCGGACTCGCGCACGGGCACCCGCGCGACGTTGGCGGGCAGGCCGGCCAGCGCGTGCTTGGAGAAGAAGCAGGCCCCGCCCACGCCGTCCGGGCAGCGCACGAGGGTCAGCGCTCGATCACGCAGGTGCGGCAGCATCCACTCGGCGACGCGCATCACATAATCGGCGACGTCGCGCTTGCTCAGCTTGCGCTCGGGGTACAGCAATTTGTCGGGGTGAGTCAGGCGCACCACCGAAGCCGGGGTGGTCGGGTTGCGCCGTGTCGGTTCGCGAGCGCGCTCGGGCTCGGGCTCGCGCAGACGCACGAAACGACCCTGGCGTATTCGGCCGCGCGTGGTCAGATCGCCATATTCGACGTCGATCGTCAGCTGCGGCGCCACCCACTGCACGCCGCGGGCCTCGCTGCGGGCCGGCGGATCCACGAACGGCGGCTGGTCTTGCCGCAGCGTAGCGAGCAACGGCCGCAGGCGCGCGAGCGTGTCCTCGCTGTAGCCCGAGCCGACCTTGCCGCGATAGCGCAGCTGGCCGTCGTCGTCGTAGCTGCCGACCAACAATGCGCCAAAGTGTCGCCGCGTCCCGCGAGGCGGCGAGTAGCCGCCGACCACCACCGTCATGGTGCGCGGGCACTTGGTCTTGAGCCACGTGCGAGTGCGGCGGCTCTCGTAGATCGCATCGACGCGCTTGCTGACGATGCCCTCGACCTTCAACGCGCAGGCCTGCTCGAACACCTGCGGCCCTTGTCCGAGCACATGATCGCAGTAGCGCACGCGGCCGCCGGACTCGACATGCGCGAGCAATTGCTGCAGGGCCTGCTTGCGCTCGAGCAGAGGCGTGCGGCGAAGATCACGACCATGCACGAACGGCAGGTCGAACACCGAATAGATGACCTCGGTCGTGCGCGCCTCGGCGAGCGCCTGCTGCAGCCGATCGAAGCTGCTCACGCCGTTGCCATCGAGCACGCAGATCTCCCCGTCGAGGATGCTGTCGGCCAGCACCGCGTTGGAGAGCACGCGCGCGAGCTCGGGCAATCGATCGGTCCAGTCCTCGCCGCCGCGGGTGTGCAGGCGCGCCTCGCCAGCGCGCACGTGCGCGAGGATGCGGTAGCCGTCGAGCTTGATCTCGTGCAGCCAAGTGGCGCCCTCGGGGGCGCGCTCGCTGGCGCTGGCCAGCTGCGGCGTGATGATCGGCGGCGCGCTGGCTTGGTCGTCTGCGACGGTCTGCTCGGGCACGCCGCTCTCGATGTCCGCGATGCTGCGCCCCGACAGCACGCTGCGCGGTAGCTCGTCGACGATCTCGCCCGCATCATCGCCGCGGGCAAACTCGTCGCGCGACTTGATCAACAGCCAGGTCTTTTCGTCCTTAGTGCGGACCAGGTTCCAGCGACCGTGCAATTTCTCGCCCTGCAAGGCAAAGCGCATCCGACCGCGCTCGTAGTCTTTGTGGGGATCGCCCTCGGGTATCCAGATCCCGCGATCCCAGACGAGCATGCTGCCGGCCCCGTAGTGGCCGGCCGGGATCGTGCCTTCGAAGGTGGCATATTCGAGCGGATGATCCTCGGTCTGCACGGCCAGCCGCCGCTGCCGGGGATCGAGGCTCGGCCCCTTCGGGACCGCCCAGCTGAGCAGCACGCCGTCGTGCTCGAGCCGTAGATCGTAGTGCAGCCGCCGCGCGTCATGTTTTTGAATGACAAAGCGCCGCCCGCCGCTCTCGCTCGGCTGACCCTGCGGCTCGGGGGTCGAGCTGAAATCGCGCTTGCGGCGATAGGTCTCGAGGCCGGCCATCGCGCCATGACACTTGCACGGCATGTGCCGCGCTGCCAATCCGAAATGGTCCAAGTCGTGCAATCCATCGCAGCGTGAGCGCGCCCGCGACGATCACCGTGTACCGCATGCTCGGCGAAGGCCCCGCGCGCTGCGAATTCTGCCACGGCGGCTATTCGTTCGAGCTCGAGATCGTCTGTGTCACCTGCGATCGGGTCATGTGCCCGCTTTGCGCGGTGCGGGCCCGGCTTCGCCACACCTGCTGCCCGGATTGTCCGCCCGGCGAGGAGAGCGACGATTGAGAATGGCGCGCTCGATCTTCAATGGCACGTTGCACGTCGACGGGACCAACATCCCGGTCAAGCTGTATTCGGCCGTCGAGCCGCGCGCCGTCAGCTTTCGGCTGCTGCATGCGCCCGACCACGTGCCGATCCGCCAGCGCATGGTTCACCCCGAGACCGGCGAGGAGGTGCCGCTGAAGGAGGCGCGCAAGGGCTTGGTGCTGCCCGGCGGGATGGTCGTGCTGCACGAGGAGGAGCTGGTCGAGCTCGAGCCCGAGCCCTCGCGCGACATCGAGGTGCTGCGCTTCGTCGAGCCTGCGAAGCTGAATCACCAGTGGTATGTGCGGCCTTATTATTTGGGGCCTGCGGATGAATCGGACGATTACTTCGCGCTCGCGCGGGCGCTCGCGCAGGAGCAGCGCGAGGGCATCGTGCGCTGGACCATGCGCAAGAAGGTCTACCACGGCGCGCTGCGAGCCAGCGGCGACTATCTGGCGTTGATCAGCCTGCGCTCGGCCGCCGAGGTGGTCGACGTCGAGGCGCTGCCCGAGCCTGCGTGGCCCAATCCATCGGACGCCGAGCTGAAGATGGCGCGGCAATTGGTCGAGATGCTCGAGGCCGAGCTCGACTGGTCGCAGTTCCACGATCACTACGCCGAGCAGGTCGCAGCGCTGGCTGAAGCCAAGGCGCAGGGCCGCGTCGCCAAGCTGCCCGAGATCAAGGTGAAGCCAGCTTCGGAGGGCCCGCTGGCGGAGGCGCTCGCGGCCAGCATTGCGCGGCTGAAGGAGCGGCACGTTGCCTGAGGCAGAAGCACGCGACGAGGACTCGAGCGAGGCGCCCGAACCCCCCAAGGCGTTTTGGTCGGGGACGATCAGCTTCGGTTTGGTCTCGGTACCCGTGGCGCTCTACTCGGCCACGCGCAGCAGCGCGGGCCTCTCCCTACGGCTGCTGGCGCCCGACGGTGTGCCGCTGCGGCGCGAGTATGTGTGCCCCAAGCACGAGCGCGCGCTCGAGCCCGACGAGATCGCTCGGGCGTACGAGCTCGACGACGGCGAGCTGGTGGTGATCAGCGATGTCGAGCTCGAGCGGCTGGCGCCGGAGGCCTCGCGCGACCTCGAGATCAAGCAATTCGTCGAGCGCGAGCAGCTCTCGCCCTTGCTGTTCGAGCGACCGTATTTCCTGCTGCCGAGCACCACGACGATCAAGCCGTATCGCTTGCTCGCGCTGACGCTCGAGCAGAGCGGGCGGGCCGGGGTCGCGAGCTTCGTCATGCGCGGGCATCAACACATGGTGGCGATCCTGGCCGAGGGCGGGCTGCTGCGCGCACAGACGCTGCGCTTCGCCGAGCAGCTGCGCACACCCGAGGGCATCGGGCTCGAGGATGCGCCTGCGAAGATCGACGCGGCGAAGGTGAAGCAGCTGCGCGCGGCGATTCGCAAGCACGCAGAGGCCGACATCGATCGCGACGAGCTCGAGGACGAGACCCGCGAGCGCACGGTCGCGCTGGGCGAGCGCAAGCTGGCCGAGGGCCGCGACGTGGTCGAGCAGCCCGAGGCCGAGCCGGGCGCCGAGGCCGAGATCATCGATCTCATGGAGGTGCTCAAGCAGAGCCTCGGGCGGCCGCCGACCAGCCCGCCGCCTGGACCACCGCCGAGCAAGCACGAGCTCTACGAAGAGGCGCAGGCGCTCGACATCGAGGGGCGCAGCAAGATGAGCAAGGAGGAGCTGCAGGCGGCGATCGATCGAGCGCGTAGGACCGGCTGATCACGCCGCGGCGCGCATGCGTGCGCGAGGCCGCACCCGCACGTTGACCCCGCCGATCGGCTCGAGGATCAGCTTTCCACGCCGCCACTCGACGTGATCGTCGAGCAGCTCGAACTCGAATTCCCGCAGCAGCGTCCCGAGCACGATCGCGGCCTCGTACTTCGCAAAAGTGGCGCCCAGGCAGCGCCGATTGCCGCCGCCAAACGGCACATACACGTTCGGGGACGGGTGCGCGCCGAGGAAGCGCTCCGGCTCGAACTCGTGCGGGCGATCCCAGTGGCGCTCGTCGAAGTGGAGCAGGACGATGCTGACCGTGACGATGTTGTGGGCGGGGATCTGCCACTCGCCGAGCTGCCACGGCTTGGCCAGCGGGCGCTGGGTCTCGGGGTTGATCGGTCGAATGCGCAGGGTCTCGTCGATCACGGCCTCGAGATAGGGGATGCGGGTCAGCTCGTCGGGCTCGACGTCGGGGCCGAGCGCGTCGAGCTCGTCGCGCAGGCGCTCGAGCACAGGCTTGTTGCGATGCACGAACCAGATCGCCCAGGCCAGGATGATCGCGGTGGTGTCGTGCCCGGCAAACAACAAGGTCCGCAGGTTGTCGCGCAGCGAGACGTCCTCCATCGCCGAGCCGTCGTCGTAGCGGGCGTGGACCAGCATCGACAGCACGTCGTCGCTGGGCTCGGGCGCGGCACGGAGCGCGGCGATCTGCTCGTAGAGCATCGCGTCGAGGTGGTCGGAGTGCTTGTGATAGCGCGCGTAACGAGACAGGCCCATGAAGTCGCGGGCCAGCGCGGGGATGAAGATGAACAGCGGGTGCAGGGCGTCGGCCCAGTGCTCGATCGCTCGCGCGAAGGCGGCCACGCGCGCGTCGTCATGCACGCCGAAGACCACCCGCAGGATCACCTCGAGCGTCGCACGACGGGTGCACTCGATCGCGCGGACCGGAGCTTCGCCGACCGCGAACGCCCGACGACCGACATCGGCCATCGTGCGGGCCCAGCCGCGCATGCGCTCGCCGTGGAAGGGCGGCATCATGATCTTGCGCTCGCGGTTGTGAGACTCGTCGGCGAGCCGCAGCAGCGAGCGGGCGCCAAACAGTGGATCGATCCGCTCGGTCACGCCGGCCTTGAACAGGCCGGGATCACGATTGCCGTGGATCTGTCGGACGAGCTCGGGCTCACAGGTGGTGACGGCGTCGGGCAGGCCCGGAATCCGGAATGTGTCGCCGTAGCGCCCGTGCCACTCGCGAAGCGCGGTGACGGGATCCTTGGCCAATCGCAGGGTGCAGCGCACACGTCCGCTCGGACCCGGTGGCAGCTTGATGGGCTCGTTCATGCGTCCTCGATCGTCAGCCAGGCTACTCCCGTGCGCGACGGCTTGCGAGTGTAGAATCGCCGCCTCCGATGCTCCGCAGCGCACTCTTGTGGGCCTCCACCAACCCAACCCTCGCCCGACGATTGCCCCGCTACGGATTCGTGAAGCGGGCCACTCGTCGCTTCATGCCTGGGGAGACGGCGGACGATGCGATCCGCGAGGCGCAGCGCCTGCAAGCCGGAGGCATTCGCACGACATTCACTTTGCTGGGCGAGAACGTCGAGACGGCTGCCGAGGCCGACGCGGTCGCGGATCACTACGCAGGCGTGCTCGAGCAGATACGAGGGTTGCAGCTTGCGGCAGAGATCTCGATCAAGCTCACGCAATTGGGGCTCGACCAGTCCGTGGACGGGGCGCGCCAACGGCTGGAGCGGCTCGCCCACGCCTGCGAGCCTGGCTCGCTGGTCTGGGTCGACATGGAGTCGTCGCGCTACGTCGATGTGACGCTCGAGCTGTTTCGCGCGACGCGGGTCAATGTCGAGAATGTCGGGTTGTGCTTGCAGGCTTATCTATATCGGACCGAGCAGGATCTCGAGCGGCTCGCGGAGCTGCGGCCGGCGATCCGCCTGGTCAAGGGCGCCTACAAGGAGCCGGCCGAGCTCGCGTTTGCTCGCAAGGCCGACGTCGATCACAACTTCGTGCACCTGACCGAGAAGCTGCTGCGCGCGCGCGTCGAGGGTGGCGGACGGCCAGTGATCGCCACCCACGATCCCAAGATGATCGTCGAGGGCCAGCGAGTCGCGGCCGAGATCAACCTGGCGGCGCAGGACTACGAGATCTCGATGCTGTACGGGATCCAGAGCGAGGCGCAGCAACGACTCGCGCGCGAGCAGCAGGCCGTGCGCACGCTGATCGCCTACGGCAGCGCGTGGTTCCCCTGGTACATGCGCAGGCTGGCCGAGCGCCCGGCCAACCTGTGGTTCGTGGCCAAGCAAATGTTCGCTCGCTGAGCGCAGCTCAAGCGACGGTCGTGCGATCGGGGAACAGCACGCGAATGGTCGTGCCCTGGCCGACGCCGGCCGAGCTCGCGTCGATCTTGCCGCCGCAGCTCTTCACCAGCGCCGCGACCACGAACAAGCCGAGCCCGGTGCCGTGCCGCGCTCGCACGGCCTCCTCGGGGACCCGGTAGAAGCGCTGGAAGATGCGCTTGAGGTCGCCCTTGCTGATGCCGATGCCGCGATCGCTGACCTCGAGCTGAATGTATCGTTCTTCCTCGGATCGGCGCGCGGTCACACGGATCGCCGGCGGCGGGTCCGAGTACTTGATCGCGTTGTCGATCAAGTTGGAGACGATCGTGCGCAGCGCGGTCGGATCGACGAGCAGGACCAGCTGATCGTCGACCTCGATCGTCACGCAGGCTTCGTCGACGTGGTGGCGGCGGGTGGTCTCGGCCGTGACCGCGCGGACCAGCTCGCCGAGCGCGACCTGGTCGAAGTCGCCGGCTTCACGCCGTCCGCCGAGCAGGCGGCTGGCGTCGAGGATGCCGTCGACCAGGCTGACCAGGCGCGAGACGTCCTGCAGCATCATCACGCGCAATTGCTCGCGTCGCTCGGGCGCGAGCTCGGGCCGCGCGAGCGTCTCGGCGGCCAGGCGCAGCGAGGCCAGCGGGGTCTTGAGCTCGTGCGTGACCGAGTCGATGAAGCTGGTCTGGCGCCGGACCTCGGAGATCTCGCGCACCAGATACACGGTGAACAGCACCAGCACGGTGATGATCATTCCGAACGAGATGATGCCGCCGACCAGCAGGCCGACGTTGCCGACGAAGGTGTCGCGCAGCGAGTCCATGTTCTGCGCGATGACCAGCGTCCAGCCGACCAGCAGCGTGATCGTCAGCGCCACCGCGACCGACGACAGGGTGATCGGCAGCGAGATCGAGCGGTGTTTGGGGGCGACCATGGGACTCGGCCTCGTTCTCAGGGCTTGCTGAGCGGGAGCGTCACGTCTGCGGCCGCGCTCTCATGCCCGGCCTGATCACGAAACAACCCGGCGTTGAAGTGCAGGTGCACGACCGCCTCGCTCGCGTCGATGCAGAGATCGAGCACGTTGTCGTCTTCGGGTCCGAGGCAGGCGCTGAACGGCTCGGGGCACGGAGGGTCCTCCGCGCGGCGGGCCTGATCGTCGAAGTCGATCGGGTGGATGACGCGGCCATCGGCGAGGCGCAGCTCGACGCCCGCGAGATCATCGGCGCCGACGTGGGTGAGCGCGTCGCTCCAGTAGCTGCGCAGCATCTGGGCGGCGCCGGGGCAGCGGCTCTCGTTCGGCTCGACGCGCTCGATCACCACGGGCCGATCGGGGTCGCTCGGACGGGTGATGGGAGCATCGAGGCCGCGCAGCTCGGCGCCGGACTCGGCGTGGATCGTGCCGATCACATGCACGGCGACCGGCGGCGAGCTCTCGCTGCCGAAATTTCCGATCAACGTCACGCTGCGGTTCTCGTCGCCTTCGTCGGCCGGGGCCAGGAACACGCGCGTGGGTCGGACGCGGCGACCGTCCGCGCGCAGGATCCCGAACGCGCGCGCGTCGAGGGTCAGCGGATCGAGCTCCTCGGCGAACACCAGCAGCACCGCGTCCTGCGTGGCCTCGCTGCCCTCGACCATCCGCTCGCCGTCGCCGTCGCCGTGCAGCGGCGCAGGCTCTTCGCCGTAGCGGGTCAAGTGGGCGGAGAGCAGCGCGGGCGTGGGCTTGGGCGCGGGCTCGACCTCGGCGCTCTGACTCGGATAGTGGCTGCGGACGCTGTAGCTCCCGCTCACGCACGCGCTGGCGGCGAGCGCCAGGAGCGTGAGCCATCGGCAGGAGCGCGCCGTGGGGAGCATGTCGGCGAGCATACTCGCAGCCGGGCAGATCAGCTCATACACTCGCCGCGATGCTGCACTTGGCCGCCGCGAGCGCGAGCGACTGGGGTCATCGGGCTCTCGCGCACGTCGACGCGATCCTGCTCGACCATGCCCACTGCGAGAAGAAGGCCGCGTCGACGGCCTTGAGCATGATCTTCCGCTATCCCGAGCACCCGCGCTTGCTGGTGCCGATGTCCGAGCTGGCCCGCGAGGAGCTCGAGCACTTCGAGCTGGTCGTTGCGCTGATCCGTAAACGTGGTGGCGAGTTCGTGCGGCAGGAGCCGAGCCCCTACGCCGCGCGCTTGATGACCGAGGTTCGCACGCAGCAGCCTGCGCGCTTGCTCGACACGCTGCTGTGCGCGTCGCTGATCGAGGCGCGCAGCTGCGAGCGGATGCAGCTGCTCGCGCGGGCGCTGGCCGAGCGCGGCGGCGCGACGCCGGGGCACGAGCTGCACGAGCTGTTCGCGTTGTATGACGGGCTGCTCGCGAGCGAGGCTCGGCATCACGCGACCTACGTCGAGCTCGCGCGCGTGTGCGTGGGCGTGAGCGAGGCGGAGCTGCAGGGGCGCCTGCGCGAGCTGGCCGAGCATGAGGCTTCGGTGATCGCTGCAGCTCCGCTCGATCAACCCCGCATGCACAATTGATTTGGCCCCCCGCGGGCGCCTCAGTTGGAGCCGCGGGCATTTGGTCCACGGTGGGGCAGTCAGTTCTGCAGCGGCGCGAGATCGATGCGCACGGTCTCGCGCTCGGGCTCGGCGTGATGGAGGCGATCGGTCGCGCTCGCGAGCACGCTGGCGAGCGTGTCGAGGGCACCGGGACGCAGACGAATGGTCACGGGGCCGACCTCGACGTGCACGATCTCGCAGTCGGAGCAGAAGGAAACGACGTAGCCGCGATCGGACGCGAGGACCTCGAGGGGGTGTCGGTGGCTCACCGAATGACTTTATCGAAACTGAAAACTGTTTTCAATATCGTAAATGCTTCGAAAAACTGACTCACGGTCAACTTCGAGTCGGCCAAATTTGCGTTTATAAAGTTTTAATCTTGAAAAACTGACTGAGTCTGGCAGTTTGGTCATTAAGTGGACCTCGCGGAGTTTCAGCGTCGCGTCGCCGAGTACGTGGGCGACATCGATCCGGCCAGCAAGAAGGGCCGCAAGCGACGCGCGATCTTGGAGGTCGCGACCACGATGTTCGCCGAGCACGGCTACCGCGAGACGAACATGGACGAGCTCGCGGCGAAGGTCGGCATCGCCAAGGGCACGCTGTACCTCTACTTCCCCAAGAAGATCGATCTGCTGTTTGCCTGCGCGGCGCTGGAGAAGGCCAAGTTCGTCCCGCAGCTGCTCGAGATGCTGGCCAGCGATCGGCCTGCGGGCGAGAAGCTCAAGCGCTGGTTGGTCGCGGTGCTGACCTTGCCCAGCCAGTCGCCGCTGCTCTGTCGGCTGCTCGACGGCGACAGCGAGATGACCGAGCTGCTCGCCGATTATCCGCCCGAGCTGCGCAGCGAGATGGACGACGGCTTCCCCACGCTGCTGCATCCGCTGCTCGAGGAGATCGCCGGCCCGAGCCATCGCTGGAGCTCGGTCGAGCTGCGCGATCGGGCCAACGTGCTGCGCTCGATCGGTTTCCTGGCCAATTTCGTGCGCCACGAGTGGGCGCGACCCGGCATGTCGGCCGAGCGCTTCGCCGCGATCATGGCCGATCTCGTCGTCGACGGGCTGCGCCCGCGACCGCAAGGAGAATGAGCATGAAGATGGTGTCTCGTCGTGTGTTGTTGTGCGCGTTGTTGTCTTCGATGGTGCTGGTGGGTCCGAGCTTGGTCGTCGCGGCGCCGCCCGTCGATGCGCCCGATCCCGCCGATCCCGAGTTCGGCGCGTGGCTGCTCGATCGCGTGGATGATGTGCATCGCGGCAAGTCGAGCCACGCGACGCTGACGATGTTCGTCAAGACCTCGCGGTGGGAGCGGAGCATGACGATGGAGGCCTGGACGCTCGGGCAGGACTACTCGCTGGTCCGCATCCTCGAGCCCAAGAAGGAGCGCGGCACGGCCACGCTCAAGGCCAAGGACGATCTGTTCACGTACCTGAGCAAGACCGGGCGCACCGTGAAGATCTCGGGCGCGTCGATGGGCGGCTCGTGGATGGGCAGCCACTACACCAACGACGATCTGATGAAGGACAGCCGGCTGGCGCAGGACTTCGATCATGTCGTCAAGAACGGTCCGACCGTCGCTGGCGAGGCGACCTGGGCGTTGGTGCTGACGCCGAAGCCCAAGGCGGTGGTCGTGTGGGGCCAGGTCGACGTGCTGGTGCGCAAGTCGGATCTGCTGCCGGTCGGGCAGCTGTTCTACGACGAGGATCTCAACCCGGTCCGCAAGCTCGAGTTCTTCGACTATCAGCAGCTCGGCGGCGAGATGGTGCCGCAGCGGCTGCGCATGAGCCCGCTCGACAAGCCTGGCGAGTACACCGAGGTCAGCTACGAGAAGCTCGACTTCAACGTCACGCTCGATCCGGAATTCTTCAGTGTCTCGCAGCTCAAGGCGCTCTGATCGATGGATGATCTGAAGCTGGCTTGGCGCAACGTGTGGCGCAACACTCGGCGCAGCGTCGTGACGATCGCGGCGACCAGCCTGGCGCTGTTCGTGATGATCGTCTACAGCGGGCTGGTCGTCGGCTATGTCGACGGGCTCCAGCGCAACATCCTCGACCTCGAGGTCGGTGACGCGCAGGCGTTCGCGGACGGCTACCGCGAGAAGCCGTCGCTCTACACCACGATCGCGCAGCACGAGCCGTTCGTCGCCGAGCTCGAGGCCGCGGGCTTTCGCGTGTCGCCGCGGCTGCTGGCGACCGGGTTGGGTGCGGGCGTGGACAACTCGACGGGCGTGCAGCTGATCGGTGTGGACGTCGAGGCCGACGCGCGCGTGACCGCGATCGCCCAGCAGATCGCCGACGGCTCCTGGCTCGCGCCCGACGACGAGGGTGTGGTCATCGGCAGGCGGGTGGCCGAGCAGCTCGGGCTCGGGATCGGCGACGAGCTGGTGGTGCTCTCGCAGGGCGCCGACGGCTCGATGGCCAACGACGTGTATCCGGTCCGCGGCGTGCTCAGGAGCGTCGCCGATGCGATCGATCGCGGCGGCGTGTTCATGACCCACGCCGAGTTTCGCGAACTGATGATCCTGCCCGAGGGCGTGCACCAGCTGATCATCCGCACGCCCGGGCCGCTCGGCCTCGACGACGCGACCGCGCAGGCGGCCGCCGCCGCGCCGCAGGGCGTCGAGGTGTCGAGCTGGAAGCAGCTCGAGCCGATGTTGGCGTCGATGCTCGAGTCGGCGCGCGGGGCCATGCAGGTGATGGCGGTGATCGTCTATCTCGCGGTCGGCATCGTGATCCTCAACGCGATGCTGATGGCGGTGTTCGAGCGCATCCGCGAGTTCGGGGTGCTCAAGGCGATCGGCTTCTCACCCGCGAAGATCTTGAAGATCATCGTGTTCGAGACCGCGATCCAGGCCAGCGTGGCGATCCTGGTCGGGGTCGCGCTCGCGCTGCCGACCAACTGGTACATGGTCCACCATGGCCTCGATCTCAGCGCGCTCGGCAACGTCTCGATGATGGGCGTCGCCTGGGATCCCGTGTGGCGCTCGAAGGTCGACGCCGACACCTACCTGACGCCGATCGTCACGCTGCTCGTGATCGTGAGTCTCGCGGTCACCTATCCGGCCTTGCGCGCGGCGTTCATTCGGCCGCTCGACGCGATTCGCGACTGATCAGGAGCCCTGTCATGCCCGGACCTCGACTGCCCACGCTCGCTTGGCGCAACATCTGGCGCAACCGTCGACGCACGCTGATCACCTTGTTCAGCATCGCGTTCGGGACCCTGCTCGCGGCGCTGATGACCGGCATCGGCGACTCGTCCTATGCCGAGATGATCAACCACGCCGCGCGGCTCGGCGGTGGTCATGTGATCGTCCAGCACCAGGGCTACCTGGAGCTGCCGTCGCTGAAGAAGACCGTGCGCGCCGAGCCTGCGCTGCTCGAGGCCATCCGCGCCGAGCCGGAGGTGCGCGCCGTGGTCCCGCGCGTGGTCGGGGGCGTGATGCTCGCGACCAGCACCAACAACGTCGGCGCGATGATCATCGGCGTCGATCCGCGAGTCGAGGATCAGACGACCTTGGGCTTCGTCGAGTCGCTCAGCGAAGGCCAGATGTTCGCGAGCCCCGACGACGAGGGCATCATCCTCGGCAAGACGCTGGCCGAGAACCTCGACGTCACGCTCGGCAAGAAGGTGGTCTACACGGTCACCGACAAGTCCGGCGAGATCGCCAACGGGCTCGCGCGGGTGTCGGGCATCCTCGAGACCGGCGCGGTCGAGATCGACGCGAACATGGCGTTGCTGCCGATCGGCGCGCTGCGGGGCGTGCTCGGCTACGAGCCCGACGAGGTCACGCAGCTGGCGGTGTTCGTCGACGATCACCGCGTCTCGGAGCAGCTCTCGCAGCGGCTCGGCAGTGAGCTCGGCGAGCAGCTGGGCGAGGACGCGGCCGTGCTGCCGTGGTTCGAGGCCTCGCCGGATCTGGCCGGATTCGTGACCATGAAGGTCACGGGCACGGTCATCTTCGAGATCATCGTCACGGTCCTGATCGCGGCCGGTATCTTCAACACGCTGTTCGTGTCGGTGATGGAGCGCATGCGCGAGCTCGGGATCCTCGCGGCGATCGGCTTCTCCTCGCGCCAGCTGTTTGGCTTGGTGCTGTGGGAGAGCCTGTGGCTGGGCCTGTGTGGGATCGCGGCCGGTGTGCTGCTCACCGCGTGGCCTTACTACTACCTGTCGACGACCGGCTTCGACACCGCGGTGATGATGGGTGACTCCGGCGGCGGTGCGCAGGTCTCCGGCGTGACCATGTCGCAGGTGCTGTACGTCGAGCTGTACCCGGAGCATGCGCTCTACATCGCGCTGGCGGTGGTCGTCGCGACCTTGGCCGCCGGCCTCTATCCCGCCTACAAGGCCGGCCGCGTGTCGCCGGTCGAAGCCATCCGCATCGTGTGAGGGCGTCATGAGCGAAACAGCAGCGGTGATCGTGAAGCTCGACAACGTCGAGAAGATCTACAAGCAGGGCAAGATCGAGGTCCCGGCCCTGCGTGGGCTCGAGCTCGAGGTCCGGCGCGGCGAGTTCATGGCCCTGACCGGGCCCTCGGGCTCGGGCAAGACCACCGCGCTCAACATCATCGGTGGGCTCGACACGCCCACGCGCGGCAGCGTGATGGTCGATGGTCGGGACCTCGCGACGATGTCGCGGGCCGAGCTCAGCCGCATGCGTCGCGACAAGATCGGCTTTGTGTTTCAGGCCTACAACCTGGTCCCGGTGCTCACCGCGTTCGAGAACGCGGAGATGGTGCTGCGCCTGCAAGGCATGCCCGCGGCCGAGCGCCGGGAACGGATCATGCGCCTGCTCGCGGACGTGGGGCTCGAGGGCATGGAGCACCGCAAGCCGGCCGAGCTGTCGGGCGGGCAGCAGCAGCGCGTGGCGATCGCCCGGGCGATCGCGCCGGATCCGGTCGTGACGCTGGCCGACGAGCCGACCGCCAACGTGGACTCGGCGACCGCCGAGATGCTGCTGTCGCTGATGGAGCGGCTCAATCGCGAGCACGACGTCACGTTCATCTTCTCGACCCACGATCCGCGGGTGATGGCGCGCGCGCGTCGAGTGATTCGCATGGTCGACGGCAAGGTCGAGAGTGACGAGCGCAAGGACTGATCGTGATGGGTGGGTTGATCGTGCTGGCGCTGACGCTCGCGGGACCGGGGCCCGAGGAGCCTGAGCCTGAGGCCGAGCCGTCGGCGTGGGAGGCCGCGGGCTGGGGCGCGCCGGAGGTCGAGCCGGAGCCCGAAGCCGATCCCGAAGCCGAGGCGCCGCCCGTCGAAGCGCCGCCGCCGATCGAGGACGCTGCGCCTGCGCAGCCCGAAGCACCTGCACGCGAGAAGGTGCGCGTCGGCGACGTGCTGACCGGCAGCCTGCGCCTGACCGGCTCGTTCCTGCACTTCGACGACGAGCCGCAGCTGTTCCCCAACGGTGACGACGCGATGGCGTTGGCGGTCGGGATGATCATCGTCGAGGCCGACGCCGGTCGGCATGTGCACTTCTCGTTCAACGGCTTCGCCGAGCTCTCGCGCTCGCCGTTCGGTGCCGGGCTGTCGGGCACGTTTGCCAGCACCGGGAGCACGCGCAGCGCCTATCGGACGCGCTATCTGACGTGGCGTTACTGGGAGTCGGGCAGCGTGGTCGGGCAGCTCGGCATCGATCGCGCGGCGATGCGGCTGAGCTTCGACTCGATCAACCTCGACCTCGGGCGCTTTCCGATCACCTACTCGGTGACTGGGATGTTCTCGACCAACGACTTCTTCGCGCCGTTCTCGGCGACCGCGATCAACCGCATCTACAAGCCGGGCGTCGACGCGATCCGAGTGTCGGCGGGGATCGGGCCGACCTCGAGCGTCGACGTGATCGGCGTGCTCGGCTACGACCTGCAGAGCGATCGCCCGAGCTGGGGACACAGCGCCGTGCTGACGCGCGCGGCCGTGGTTGGGGCCGGGTTCGAGTGGGCAGCCCTCGGCGGCAAGGTCTCGCAGCGGTGGGTCGCGGGCGGATCGCTGCAGGGCGACGCGGGGCCGATCAACCTGCGGGCCGAGTTTCACGTGGGCATCCCCGACGAGGAGGGCGACGGGCACGATCGCGACGATCGGCCGATCTACGGTCGCGTCGCGGGCGGGCCGAGCATGATGTTCGCGTGGCAGAACGCGGTGCTCTCGGCCGAGTATCTGTTCGCCTCGGACGGCGCGAGCAGCCCGAGCGGCTACACCGAGCGCGCGCTGGCCAGCTACACCGACGATCAGCCGTACCTCGGACAGCACTATGTGGCGGCTGCGTTCGCGGCCGAGATCATCCCGATCCTGCGCGGCAGCGTGACCGGGTTGGTCAACGCGACCGACGGCTCCGGGCTCGCGGGCGGCTCGCTGATCTACAACGTCGCCGACGAGTCGGACCTGATCCTGGGTGCGTTCGTGCCGTGGGGGAGGGGGCTGCGCGGGATTGATCCGGTGAGCGGATTTCCGCAACTCGGCAGCGAGCTGGGGCTCTCGCCGCTGAGCGTGTACCTCGAGGCGCGCGTGTTCTTTTGAGGCGCTGGGCCCCCCACCTCCTGCCGTGATCGATACGGTCTGCTCGCGGCACTCTCGGGCATGCTCCGCAATTCCGCGCTCGCCCCCCACGCGGTGACTCTGATGCTGTTCGTCTCGGCCTGCGGTGATTCGACCGTCAGCGGCGGAGGCGATGACGGCGAACAAGACGACGTTCCGTCGGTGCCCGACCACGACGCCGAGCTGCGCTGCCCGGCGACCGGCGAGCTGGCGTTGCAGACGCTCGGGCAGGTGGTCGGAGGTGCGGTGATCGGTCCTTGTGGCCACGTCGCGTACCACGACGATCAGGGCCAGGGCTGGTTGGTCGCGCCCGATGCCTCGCAAGTCGAACTCGACCATGAGCAGCTCGCGTTCGCGCCGACCGGTGACTTGCTCGCGTGGTCGCCCGCGCTCGACGGCGGCCTGCGCCTGCGCGAGCTGTTGAGCGGCAGCGAGCGCGAGCTGATCGCGAGCGGCAACGTCGACGACTTCGGCTTCGTGCCCAGCTTCGCCGATCCCGATCGCAGCGCGTGGCTGTGGACCTGCGAGCAGGGACTGCTCGAGCGCCACGATCTGGACGCGAGCGAGCCGGTCGCCGAGTCGGTCGTGTGCGGCAGCGTGGTCGGCAGCAGCGGCAGCCCGCGGATCGTCTACGCCGATCAGGACGGCCGCGTGTGGATGGCCGACCTCGACGCCGACGTGCAGATCGCCACCGAGGACGCCGAGTTCGTCGGCTACGACGGCAGCAAGCGCGACGACACCCTGTGGATCGATCATGACGGCGAGCTGCTCACGCACGTGGCGATCGAGTGGCAGGGCGACGACGACAGCGACTCCGAGTGGCAAGTCGAGCTGTGGGCGCGGGTGTTCGATCGCCACGGCGAGGCCGTGCTCGACTCGCCGGACGACGGCCTCGCTTGGCGGCAGGCGCCACGTCGCGGCGCGCCAGTGTTCGTGTTCGATGACGGTCAGGCGCTGCGCTTCGACGCCGGCGTGCCGAGCAGCGTCGCGTCGGCGTTGAGCCGCACGCAGCTGGCCGAGTCGGGCGAGCTGTTCTTTTCGAACGAGAGCGACGAGCTGCTGATCGCCGAGCGCACGACCGCACCGCTGACGAGCGTCGGCCAGCTGCACACGCCCGTCGAGATCAGGCCCTCGCGCAGCGGCACCGTGGCCGCGATCGAGCACCACAGCGACACCTGCGTCGTCGATGCGCAGGGCGAGTGCGATCGCATCGTGCTGGCGCTGCGTCGCTGGACGCGAGACGCCGGCCTCGACGAGCTCGTGCTCTACTCGACCACGCCGTGGGAGCTGCTGGCCACGCTCGACGACGGGCGCATGCTGGTCATCGGCGCGCCGGTCGAGATCGACGGGCCCACCTACTCGGGCGAGCAGCCGGAGCCGCGCGTGCTGCTGCTCTCGGACGAAGGCGAGATCGAGGCCGAGTGGCCGGCCAGCAACGGCGGCCTCTCGGTGCGGCAGGTGTTCGTGCTCGGTCCCGACCGCGTGCTGTTCGAGTATCGAGACCAGCTTGGTGGTGGTTCGCTCGTGGTCGCTGGCGGGCAGTTCGATCAAGTCGGGCTCGGCAACGCCGACGTCCTGCTGCTGCAAGCGTGGGTCGACGCTCGCGGACAGCGGGTCGCGTTCGTCAGCGAGCATGCCGACGGCGCTGCGCTGAACTACGGCTCGGTGCCGCTGCTGTGATCGTGCTACTCGGGCGCAGGCGCGGGCGCTTCACCGGGACAGGGCGCGAACTCGCAGTTGGGTCCCTGCCGGCCGACCGCGCTGCCATCGGGGCACAGTTTCGCGTCCATCGTGCACGCGACCGGCTGCTCCTCGGGCGCCGGCTCGGTGCTGCCGCCCTGCTTCGGGCATGCGGCGAGCGAGAGGGTGAGCAACACGATGAGCGAGAGGGCGCGGGACTCGAGCATGCGCGACAGCCTACACGATAGCGCCTCGATGCAACGTCAGCCGACGGTCGCAGCGCCGAGGTATAGCGGTTATGATCGCGCGCCCATGCCGGAACCCCGTCCGTTTCGTGTGCTCGGTCTGCAGCAGGTCGCGATCGGTGGTCCCGACAAGGCGGCTCTGCGCGCGCTGTGGGTCGATCTGCTCGGCCTGGCCGCAGGCCACAGCTACCGCAGCGAGAGCGAGAACGTCGACGAGGACATCTTGCAATTGGGTTCGGTCGAGCTCGATCTGATGCAGCCGATCGATCCCAACAAGCGCCCCAAGGTCCACGAGCCGCCGCTCAACCACATCGGCCTGTGGATCGACGACCTGCCTGGCGCGGTCGCGTGGCTGACCGAGCAGGGCGTGCGCTTCACCCCCGGTGGCATTCGCAAGGGCGCGGCCGGCCACGATGTTTGCTTCATTCATCCCAAGGGCAGCGACGAATTTCCGCGTGGAGGCGAGGGCGTGCTCATCGAGCTGGTCCAGGCCCCACGTGAATTGATCGATCACGGGACCAACCGAGCATGAGCGAGCGACGCGACTTTTATCCCGAAATCGAGCCCTACCAGACCGGCATGCTGCGGGTCAGCGACCTGCACACGATCTACTGGGAGGTCTCGGGCAACCCCGAGGGCAAGCCGGTGGTGTTCGTGCACGGCGGTCCGGGCGGGGGGACCGATCCCAAGCAGCGTCGATTCTTCGATCCGAAGGCGTATCGGATCGTGCTGTTCGATCAACGCGGCTGCGGACAGAGCACGCCGCACGCGTGCTTGGAGGCCAACACCACCTGGGATCTGGTCGCCGACATGGAGGCGCTGCGCGAGCACCTCGGCATCGCGCGCTGGCAGGTATTTGGTGGATCGTGGGGCAGCACGCTCGCGCTGGCCTACGCCGAGCGGCACCCCGAGCGCGTGACCGAATTGGTGCTGCGCGGCATCTTCATGCTGCGCCGCAAGGAGCTCGAGTGGTTCTATCAATCGGGCGCGAGCGCGATCTTTCCCGAGGCCTGGGAGCCCTACCTCGCCCAGATTCCCCCGGCCGAGCGCGACGACATGATCACCGCGTATTACCGGCGGCTGACCAGCGACGATGCGGTCGTGCGGCAGGCGGCCGCCAAGGCCTGGAGCGTGTGGGAGGCGAGCACCAGCTTCCTGCACCAACGGCCCGAGCACATTCTGCACGCTGGCGAAGACGAGTTCGCGCTCGCGTTCGCGCGGATCGAGTGCCACTACTTCATCCATGGTGGCTTCCTCGAGGGCGAGGATCAGCTGTTGCGGGACATCGATCGCATTCGTGCGATCCCGGGTGTGATCGTGCAGGGGCGCTACGACGTGGTGTGCCCGATGATGTCGGCCTGGGAGCTGTCGCGCGCGTGGCCGGAGGCCGCGCTGCACGTGGTCGACGACGCGGGGCACTCGGCGTTCGAGCCGGGGATCGTCGATCGGCTGATTCGCGCGACCGATGGGTTTCGCTGAGTTGTCGACTCAGAGTGAGCCCGCCGAGCTGGCAAACTCGGCCCGCAGCGTGGCGTCGGTGAACGCCTCTGCGCTGACCATCGCCGCTCCGGCAGCGCTCGCCTGCAGGGTCGCCGTAGTCCCGCTGATCGCATACCCGAGCGTGGCGCGGTCGTGCTGCCCGTCGAGCGAGACCAGCACCCAGTCGAAGCTGCCGTCGCCGTCGCGATCATAAAACGCCCAGACCACCGCGCCGTAGTCGAGCAGGGCAAACTCGGCGTCGAAGTCCCCGCTGCCGACGAGCGCAGCGGTGGCGTGATCGTCAGCCTTGGAGCTGTCGCCGTCGACGTCGACGAGGGTCAGGTCGTGGCCGGCATCGGTGACGACGGCCTTGCGCCCGTTGACGACGATCGCCGCGTTCGGGCCCGGCGCGAGCGTGGGAAACGACGCCAGGCCGTCGTCGTCGGACTTGGCGGTCCAGCTGGCGAGCGGGTGCTTGGCGAGCCGGGCGGCGAGCTCGGGTTTGTTCAGCAGGGCCGGTCGCAGGAGCATGCGGCCGACGTGCTCGGGCGCGGGGACTGGAGCGGCGCCGGAGGCCGCGAGGGTGAAGGCGTCGGTCGCGATGTTGTAGGTGGGATCGCCGTGGACGACCAAGTCGAAGGTGCCGTCGTCGTCGCGATCGTAGAACACCCAGGCGTTGCCGGTCTGCAGCACCACCGCCAGCTCGGTGTCGACCTGCGAGACGGCGAGCACGACCTTGAGCCCGTCGGCGTTGACCATGCGGCCGATGCTGCTCTGATCGAGATCCAGGAACACGCGCCAGTCGAAGGCCGAGCGCTCGAGCAGCGTGTCGTTGAGGCCGTCGCTGTCGGAGTCCTCGAACTCGACCTCGCCATCGACGGCGTGGCTCGGGCTCGGGAGGTTCGCAGCATCGGCGGCGAGCTGACCCGGGAACACGCGCGAGCCGGTGTCCTTAAACGCGGTGGCGAGCTTGGCATCCGTGAACAGCTCGGGCCGGAGGCCGTTGCCGAGCTCGAGGCTGTCGAGCTTCTCGGCGCCGCCGTGACGATCGATGGACCACGCGCGGGTCGGGACCCGGCCTTGCTCGGCGAGCAGGTAGAGATCGAAGCCGTCGACGCCGTCGCGGTCGTACAGATAGTGGCTGACGCCGCGCGGCTCGTGCAGCACGGCAAACTCGGCGTCGAAGCGCTTGTCCTCGACCAGCGCGCCGATCTTCGGGTTGAGCTGCGACGGCGCGCCGCCGATCGTGAAGCTGTCGCCGTCGAGATCGAGCAGCGTACCGCTGGTGCCGACCTCGGAGCCGCCGTCGAGCTCGCCGGAGATCAGCAGCACGTCGGCCTTGCCGTCGAGGTCGGCGTCCTCCACTCGGCTCCACGGGCCGGCGAAGTCCCAAGGATCCGGGATCACGGCGAGCGGCCGCGTCGGGATCTCGGCGACGAAGGCCGCGACCTCGCTGCGGTGGATGTGAAAGCTCAGCCACTGGTTGGTGCCGGCGTCGATGCGGCCGAACGCGTTGACGCCGACGATCTCGCTGTCGAGGTTGACCAGCGGTCCGCCGCTGTCGCCGGGCAGGATCTTGGCCGTCGACTGGATGACCCGGCCCATCTTCTCGAACCGCTTCTTCATCTGCTCGAGGTACTCGCGGTCGCCTTCGTTGGCGTCGAGCAGGAGATCGGCGTGGCCGGACAGCGAGCCCGCGGCCGAAATCTCGCCGCCCTTGATCGCCCAGAGCATGCCGACGCCAGCGTGGCCGAGCGCCGCCACGCGCTGGCCGGGGTGTGGGTTCTCGGCGGCGATCTTCAGGTAGGCGAGATTCGCCGGCGGATTGACCAACTTGAGCAGCGCGAGGTCGTGCTCTTCGTCGACCTTGATGACCCAGGCGTCGAGCTGCTCGTCGCGGGGCTGGAAGGTGTAGAGCTCCTCCGAGTAGTCGCCGAACACGACCTTGGCCTTGAGGCTCAGCTCCTCGCGCGTGCCTTTGTCGATCACGTGGTGGTTGGTGAGGATGATGCCGCTCGGATCGATCACTGCGCCGGAGCCGACGCTGCCGGGCACCCGCACGACCACCGTCGCAGCGCCGACCTTGCGGTAGAGCTCGCCGAGATCGGGCTCGACCGGGGCGACGGGCTCGGGCGTGGGTCCGGGCGTGGGCGTGGGCGTGGGGTCGACCGTGGGCGTCGGTTCGGGCGCAGGCTCGGGCTCGACGTCGGCGACCTCCTGCGCGTCCTTGTCGCGAGCGATCACCGGGGCTTGGTACGTGTTCGCTCGCGACACGGACGCCCAGGAGGTCGCCGACGTCGAGCCCGAGCCTGCGCCCGAACCCACGCCCACGGTCGACCCCACGCCCACACCCACGCCCGGAC
>DATLLB010001113.1:0-4425 GCA_035538075.1 Enhygromyxa sp. | reverse complement strand
CGTCGATCGAGGTCGTGCGGGCAGCTCGGCCTGCAAGCATCCGCTGTTGCGACAGCGGAACAGCACGCGACCGCCTCGCTCGGCGACGGCTCGCTCTGCGGCGTCGAACTGGCGGGCCACTCGCTGCTGACGCTCGATCAGGAGACGGATGCGCTCGTCGTCCAGCTCCGCGCGAGTGCTGAGCTGTCCGCTCGCGAGCTGACGATCGAGCTCCACCTGAATGCCCGAGCCGATGCGGGGCAACGACAACTCCAATTCGACCACGCCATCGGATCCGGATCGCTCGATCCGCTCGGCGAGCGCGGGGGTGATCACCGGCACTTCGGGCCGCGGCGTCGAGTCGTTGGCCTGCAGCAGCCCGAGCTCGTCCTTCGCGGGATCGACCCGGGTCATGGTCACGAGCGTGGGCGCCGGCCGAAACACGCCGTCGCGGCCGATCGAGCCGCCGTCTTGGATCACGTAGCGACGACCGGCCTCGTCATCGAGCGCTTCGAACAGCGGGACCGGGCCGGCGTGCTCGGCCAGCCGAACGTACGGATGGTTGTAAGGCTCGCTCGCGGGGTCCGAGGTCGGCGACGCGACCTGGTGGTCCTGCTCGTGAGCCGCCAGCTCGGCCTCGTCGAAGGTCGATCCGGACTCGGGGCCGTCGTTGCAAGCTGCGAGCAGCAGCGCGTGGCCAAGCGCGATGATGATTGGGAGGTGAAGCGACTTCTCGTGCATGTCGCCTGGCCTTCGCAACTCCTCGGCCAATTTGTTCGAGAGCGATTTCAGCCACTTGCAGCGCGGTGGGCCGACACGAAAATTGTGATCGTCACAAATTCTCGTGTTTTGCCATTCGCGGCTTCTCGATGCCCAGCGAGCGGAGCTGATACGTGAGCGTGGAGGCCTTCATGCCGAGCAGCTCGGCCGCACCACCCTTGCCCGCGACGCGGCCTCCGGCGAGCTCGAGCGCGTTCATGAAATTCTGCCGCTCGAGCTCGCGGAGCTCGGCGACGGTCAAGAGCCCGCGCTCCGGCAGCATGGTCCGGGCTTGCTCGAGCGCGGCTTGCTCGAGCGCGGCTGGCTCGAGCGTCCGTGGCCCGGCATCCACGTCCTCGTCGCCGCACTCGGGCAGCGCCAGGTCGAGGCGCAGCACGCCGTCGCGCGAGAGGATCACCGCGCGCTCGACCACGTTCTCGAGCTCGCGCACGTTGCCGGGCCACGGATAGTCCTCGAGCGCGCGGGCCTGCTCCGGGCTCAGGGCCACGAACGGACGACCGTACTCACGACACGCTCGCGCGAGCAGATACTCGAACAGCGGGAGAATGTCCTGCTTGCGCTTGCGCAGCGGCGGGATGTCGAGCGGGAACACGCTGAGTCGGTAATAGAGGTCCGCACGAAAGCGGCCGGCCGCGACCTCGGCGAGCAGGTCGCGGTTGGTCGCGGCGATGACCCGGACGTCGACCTTCTGCGGTCGCGCGTCGCCGACCCGCTCGAACTCGCGTTCCTGTAGCGCTCGCAGCAGCTTGCACTGCAGCTCGATCGGGATCTCGCCGACCTCGTCGAGGAACAGCGTGCCGTTGTGGGCCAGCGCGAAGCGACCGACGCGATCCTTGTGTGCGCCGGTGAACGAGCCCTTCACATGGCCGAAGAACTCGCTCTCGAACAGCTCGCGCGGGACGCTGGCGCAGTTGACCTTGACGAGCGGACCATCGGCGCGAGCGCTGCGGGCATGTAGCTCGCGGGCGATCAGCTCCTTGCCGACCCCGGACTCGCCGAGCAGCAGCACCGTCGCGTCCGACTCGGCGACCATCTCGACCCGCCGCATCACGTCGGCGAACGCTTCGCTGGCCCCGAGCACCAGCTCGCTGCCCCGTGACTCGCGGACCTCCTCGCGCAAGTAATCACGCTCGCGCTCGAGCTGGGCCTTGAGCCGCGAGACCTGCTCGGCGGCCTGCTTCTGCTCGAGGTACAGCCGCTCCAGCTCGCGGCGCTGGGCTTCGACCTCGGTCAGCTGCTGGTACGAGCGCAGCGCCGCGATCACGGTCGTGAACAGCCGCGGCAAGGTCAGCTCGGTCTTGGTTCGATAGTCGCTGATGTCGTAGTCGCGAATCACCGCGGTCTCGGGCGCCTGTCCGGGATGGCCGGTGCGCAGCACCACCCGAACCAGCGAGTTGCCGAGCGCCTGACGGATGTGTCGCACGACCCGGAGCCCGGCGTCGTCGGTCTCCATCACCACGTCGAGCAGCACCAGCGCGAGATCGGGGCACTCGGCCAGGATCTGGCAGGCCTCGCGCGCCGAGCTGGCGCTGAGGAACGACAGCTCGCGATCGGAGAAGGTGATGCCCTTGAGCGCCAGCGTGGTGACGTCGTGGATCTCCTGCTCGTCGTCGACGATCAGGATCTTCCAGGCCGGGTTCGCGGTCCGAGCACGCCGCTCGTCACGATGCCGCCGGTCGTCACAAAAAGGAGAGGTGCTATCGAGTTGCATCGGTCCAACGCCCTCGGTCAGCTCGCGGCGAAATTTGGGTTGAACTCCACGTCGTAGCGAACCCCCTCGCCAGGCGAGGTGCTCAGGTCGATGCGCCCACCCAGCACGTCGACGACGAGCGAGTGCACGATGTGGAGCCCGAGCCCGGTGCCACCACGACCGCGCGCCGTGGTGAAGAACGGCTGGAATGCCTGGGCGTGGACCTCGTGGCTCATGCCCTGACCGTCGTCCGCATACGAGAGCACGATCTTTCCTCGCTCGGTTCGCTCGATCCGAATCTGCACGTGGAGCGGCGCCGACGATCCTTCGTCACGACCGTGGGTCGCCGTGTTGGTGACGAAGTTGGTGATGATCTGCGCGAGCGCGCCGGGGTGGGTGTCGACCTCCAGATCCCCGCTGGTTGCGAGCGACACCTCGAGGCCATGCTTGCGGATCACCGGGCCGAGGTTGTCGAGGGTCTGGCGCACGTACTCGCCGACGTCGATGTGCCGGCGCTCCTGCGTCACCTGATCGACCGAGACTCGCTTGAAGTTGGTGATCTGCGTGGCGGCGCGATCGAGGTTGGATCGGACCATCTCACCAGCCCGGCTGGCGCGCTCGAGGAACGCTCGCAGATCGCTGCGCGTGAGCTGGTCGCAGTCGAACTGTGCCTTCAGCAGCTCGAGATCCTCGTTGATCACGCTCATCGCGGTCACGGCCACGCCGAGCGGGGTGTTGACCTCGTGGGCGACGCCCGCGACGAGCAAGCCGACGGTCGCGAGACGCTCCTTGCGGACCAGCTCGTCCTGCGCCTCCTGCACCCGCTTGCGTTCGAAGTAGGTCGGGATGTCGTAGCCCTTCGCGCCCAGGGTCTCGATGTCGATGTCGAAGTGCTCGTGCACGCGCTCGGCCACGCGGTGGGGTGGGGCCATCACGAACGTGCAGGTCGCGTCGCCGCGAGCCTTGCACGTGACCTCGATGGCGGTGAGCTCGATCCCGTAGCTGGCCTCGCACCAGCCCGACGAGTAGCCGGCGCTCATGATGCACACCGGACCCTCCGAGCTACGCCCCGCGCGAAGCCAGCTGTCGGCCTCGAACGAATAGGGGTGGTCGTAAACCAGGCAGAAGTCGTCGTTGGGCAGCGGCTTGCTTTGCGACTTGATGTCGACCAGCGCCCAGCCGGTGTATGCGAAGTGCACGGGCCCAAAGGACAGGCGCTCGTGGGGCTCGACGCAGTTGAAGCTCTCGTGCAGCGTCCGCGCGTCGTGCAGGCCGATCGTGTGAGCAATGTCGAACAAGAAGCCGCGCCCGATCGCCAGCGCCTCACGCTGGCCCCGGTCGGCGTAGAGCTGCACGAGCGTGTCGAGGAAGTCGATCGAGAACGCCGACGCACGGACTAGCACGTAGCGCTCACGGTCGATCCCGATCATCGCGCGCGACGAATCGATCTCGATGCGCCCGAAGTGCTCGCGGAGCGCCGCGGCGGCGCGATCGAAGAGCGGCCGCAGCTCGGGCGGGCACGAGACCGGAGAGGCGGCGCCCGGGTCGAAAATGCCGGCGCGGAGGCGGGCATTCTCCCGCAGCAGTTGTTCGAGTCTCAGCTCGGCTGTGTCTCGATCATGCATGGGGTGTCCGTCACCGTTGTTCCGAGAGTCCCTGGCGGGATCACGACCGCATGCGATTTCGGCCGCGTGACATCGACTGCCGCACTCGAATCTTCGGGTGCGGGGTGTCTCTCGGTGCTTCGGACACGTTGGAGGCCGTATAGGCCAGGATTTCCGAGTTGTGCAACATTGCGCATTGCGCACTTCTTGGCCCCGTCCCATTGGCCGGGATGTCCACCTCCTTACTGTCCGGATCGCATGATCTGTTGGGATCGCGATCTCGATTTGTCCTTGGGATCAGGTCACAAGCGACAAATGCCGCGCCCTCGTGACCGAAGGGCGCGGCTCATCAATCGCATGTTTGGTTTAGTT
>DATLLB010001112.1:0-3905 GCA_035538075.1 Enhygromyxa sp. | reverse complement strand
GTGCTCGGGCTGCTCGACACCGGCTTCGCCGAGTTCGACGCCACCTTCGCGCTCGTGCACTTGCGTGCGGCGCAGGCCGTGATCTTCGGTGAAGGGCGGGCGACGGGGATCGAGATCGAGCTGCGCGACGCTCGAATAGCGACCGCGGTGCCGATCGCCCGCGAGCTGAGCGACCAACTCAATCGCCCGGTGATCGAGCAAGACAAGCCGCCGCTCTACCGCTCAGCCAGCTGGTTCGAGAACTCGGCCACGCTGATCTCGATCCGCCAGACCAAGGCGCTGCTGGCCGTGATCGTCAGCTTGATCGTGGTGGTCGCGTCGAGCTCGTTGATCGGCGCGCTGCTGCTGATGGTCCGCCGCGAGCGTCGACACATCGGCGTGCTCGCAGCGCTCGGCGCCAAGCCACGTCAGCTGTTCGCCGCGTTCGAGCTGGTCGGCGTGTGGATCGGTGTGCTCGGCTCGCTGCTCGGGCTCGCGCTGGGCTGCATCAGCTTGCTCGCGTTACGGCTGCTGCGGCTCGAGCTCGACCCCGAGGTCTACATGATCGATCGGCTGCCGGTCGCGTTCGTGTTCTCGGACATGCTGGTCCCGACCGGTCTGGCGGTGCTGGTCTGTGCCCTCGTCAGCGGCCCGATCGCCCGCCGAGTCGGCAAGACACGACCCCTCGAGCTACTCGGCTGAGTCACCCAAGGTTTGCCTTGCACGGCACGATCGCTTCGTGTCAGCAATGATGCCCCGCCATGACCAGCAAGAAACCGCCGCTGTTGCACGAGATCCTCGCCGTCGAACAAGAGCTCAAGAGCCACGCCGAGAGCTCGCGCGCGCAGCTGATCGACACCTTTCGCACCAAGCAGAGCCACTTCACCGGCATCCGTCGGACCTTCCGTCCGTTCTCGGTCGACGAGGCCTCGGGCGAGGAGGGCGGCGAGCGGCTCGAGGCCGAGACCAAGCTGGCCAAGACCGTGCACGAGGAGCTGAGCGCGACGCTGCGCGAGGTCGGCAAGGCCATCGACCTCGGCTTTCAGCTCGACGAAGCGAACACGCGGGCCAAGGCCGACATCATCGTCAACGGCGAGGTGCTCATCGCCGACGTCCCGGCCACCTTCCTGCTGCAGCTCGAGCGCCGCTTGAAGGAGCTGCGCGCCGTGTTCAAGGAGGCGCCCGTCTACGACCCCGTGCGGGTCTGGAGCGTCGATCCGTCGGCCGACAAGAAGCACGTGCTGCGGGCCGAGCCGGTCGTCACCATCCGCAAGCGCAAGGCTCGTAAGTACAACGTGATGTACGAGGCCACGCAGGAGCACCCGGCCCAGATCGACGTGGTCGAGATCGATGAGCCGGTCGGTGAGATCCGCTCGCACGAGTGGACCGGCATGCTCTCGACCGGCAAGAAGGCTGCGTTGCTCGAGCAGCTCGACGAGCTGCTCAACGCGGTCAAGCAGGCGCGCTCGCGGGCCAACACCGTCGCGGTCGACAGCAGCAAGACGATGGCCAAGACCCTCGTCGATTTCCTGCTCGCGCCGCTGGGTTGAGCGCGGAGGGCTAACGGCCCGGCTTCGTCTCGACCAGCGCCGCGATCCCGTCGAGCGTGCGCTCGAGCCCGAACTCGAACTCGTCGCGCGAGCGGTCGGTCTGGGCGAACACGCCGGCATGAACCAACCTCGCCAGGGCCGGATAGCGATCGTCGGTGGCGACCGTCTCGAAGATCCGCGCATAGACTCGATCGAGCTCGGCCTCGCTGCTCTGCAGTCGATGTCGCTCGCGGGCCATGCCCACTTGGACCTCGGCCGCGCCACGGACGTAGCTGTCGAGCGCGAGGATGACCGAGAGCATGTCCTGGTGGGTGAGCGCGAGGCCGGCGATCGCCTGCAGGGCCACGTCGAGCCAGCGCAGGTGATTGGGCCCGAACGGCGGCCGACGAATCTCCATCTCGAGCATCCACGGGTGCTCGTGGTGGCGGTCCAAGCTCGCGCGAGCCCAGCGGCTCAGCTCGGCCCGCCAGCTCGTGCCGGGTTCGCGGGCCGGCGGCTCGCCGAGCGCCACGTCCCGGATGATCTCGAGCAGCTCGTCCTTGTTGGGCACGTAGCGGTACAGCGACATCGTCGTGAACCCGAGCTGCTCGGCGACCTGCCGCATCGACAGCGACGCGAGCCCGCCACGATCGGCGATGTCGATGGCTGCTCGGGCGATCTCATCGAGCGTCAGGGCCGGCTTGGGACCGCGCGACCCTGACTCGACCTGGCCCCAGAGCAGCTCGAGGCCCTGGCCGAGACCGCGGCGGTTGGGCTTGGCCACGCGGCCATCCTACTTTGGCTTGACCGCCAAACAAAAACTGAGTATGCCGTACACAGAAACGTGTACGGCATAAACCATTTTCTCGCTGTTGCCGTCCTGAGCGGCGGAATCGTCGTTTCCGGCTGCCAGGAGCCGAGCGTGGACGAGCGGGCTCGGGGACCGTCGACCGCCGCACGCGGCCAGCCACCGATCGGATCGGCCGCTGGGGGCGAGACCTTCGACGAGCCTCGAACCTTCGCCGGGCGAGTCGAGGCCACGCTCGAGGCCGGTCACTACACCTACTTCCTCCTGCAGATCGGCGAAGGCGACGAGCGCTGGGTGGTCGTCGCCGGCTCCGAGCACCGCGGCGCCGAGCAGCTGACCGTCGAGGCCTTCGCTCGCCAGCGGGACTTCGCCTCGCGTCGCCTCGGTCGCAGCTTCCCCGAGCTCTACTTCGCTTCCGTCGTCGAGACACCCAAACCCGGAGAAGAATGAGTGCATTCACGATCCAACATCCCATCCCCGCTCGCCAAGCTCCCGATCTTGCTCGCGCTCGGCTCGCTCGCCTGCGTCGGCGACGATGAGCCGAGCACTGACCCCGACGCTCCACTCACGCTCGACGAGCGCATCGAGGAGCTCTCGCGCTGCGAGCCCACCGATCTCGAGTACCTCGTGCAGTGGAGCGGCCCTGCTTTCGATCCCGAGACCGGAGCGCTGCTCGAGCCGCTGCCCGACGGCCACGTGGAGGCGATCGTCAACGGTTGGGCGATCCGCGACGACGAGGCGCTGGAGCTGCGGATCGAGCATGCCACCAACGTGCTCGCCGACCTCTACACCCGCGACGGCTTCCTCGGCTTCGAGTCGGTCGAGTCGGTCGAGTGCGACATCGCGTTCAGCCACTCGCTGTGGCGCGACGAAGCGGCGATGTACGAGTTCGTCGTCGGCGGGCCCCATGCCGCCGCGATGAGCCAGGCCAGCAAGATGCATCACGCCGTCGCGGGGGCGCACTGGACCAACCCGACGCGAACCGAGCCGCCGACCTGGCAAGAGGGCCTCGCCGCCTTCATCGACGCGCTCTCGGCCGACTGATCGAGCGCTTGAGGATCGCGCGGCCGCGGTGCTAAGGTGCGGCCACCTACGGGTACAGACTGTGTCTGATCCTGATCCTCAGAATGACCACGGCGACGCTCCGCAGCGAATGCGGCGCATCTCCATCAGGCTGACACCCGTAGATTCATCAACTGGGCCTGCTCCGCACGGGTCAGGGCATTCTCCGGAGATCACACGAAAATGGGAGTTCGAATCTCCCCCGCCGTAGAACGGTCGTCCAACGGTAGGACGTCGTGCTCAACCGGTCTCCATGTGACCCCATGATCCCATGAGCCAATAGGCCAGTAGGAATCGACCAGTGGTAGGTCACCGGCTTCACGAACCGGAGCGGCGGGTTCGATTCCCGCTTCCTACAGGGCACACCCCCTTACAAGGGTGTGCCCGATCCTTTTGGCCCCCCCGCGGCCGGCTTAGACTTAGCCAAAGAGGGACGCTTCGCGTCATCCGAGCTCGCGTTGCGAGCTCGGATAGGTCGGCTTGCAGTGCTCGGCGGGACGTAGTGCCCCCGTTGGGGGGCTTGGGGG
>DATLLB010001111.1:0-2163 GCA_035538075.1 Enhygromyxa sp. | reverse complement strand
AGACCAGAGTGAGTCGACCATTGTATGGTCGACTCACTCTGGTCTTGAGAGAGGGACCGTAGCCGGTCCCGCTCCCACGCCGGGCAAAGCCCGTCGCGGGGCCCTCACCCCCTGCCGGCTACCGCTCAAGGCTGCGCCCCGTCGGCGATCCAGTGGGCGATCCGGACCAGATCCGCGTGCGGAATCGGCTCGTCCGGCGGCATCGGCTCCCCGCGCAGCGCATGCAGCCCGTCGCCCGCGTCGGTCCGCATCAGCTTGTGCACGAGGTAGCTCTCGCCCGGCCGTCGCGGGCTGATCATCGGAAAGTCGGTCGCCTCCAGCCCGGTGCGCAGCACCAGCGCCGACCAGGCCGTCTCGGGATCGGACAGATCCAGCCGCGCGCGCGCGAGCTCGTCGTCGCGTTGATGGCAGCCGCACGCGGCCCGCTCGGGATCGAAGATCTCGCCGGGCTCGAACAGCTCGGTCAAGGTCGGGCCGGGCGGCAGCTCGGGCAGCTCCTCGGGCTGTGGGTCGGCCGGGCTGCCGGCGATGCGAAATTCGTAGAACCACCGCAGCTCGCCGTCGGCGTTGCGCTCCCAGCCGGTGGTGTCGAGCGACTCGCCGGCCCAGCCGAGCAGGGCGGGGCGCAGCTGGATTCGGTAGGTCAACCCGGGCTGCAGCGCGCCCGCGGGCGTGAGCGAGAGGACCGAGCCGGGGCACCACCGGGTGTCGGCCAGCTCGGCCCGGCTGCCCGGCGCTCGCCAGCTGAACAGCTGCACCTCCTGCTGGGTGTCGAACACGAGGTCGGCCGAGTGCAGCGTGGCGTCGAAGTCATCGAGCGCCCGCGGATCGACCTCGGCCGAGAGGCACAGGTCGATGCGGGTCTGCGGGCCGGCGTCGCTGCTGCCCCGGGCCGGGATCGTCTCGACGATCTCGAGCGTGCCAACCTCGGTCTCGAAGCGCGGGTGCTCGCGCGGTTCGCCGCAGCCGGACGAGAGCAGCCACGCCCACGCGAGCCCGAAGCCCGCCCGCTCGCTCGCGGACACGAGGCCACCCTAACACGCCTGGGTTCACGAGTTGCCCCGTTGTTGACCCTGTGCGCGATGCCCTGTTATCGTCGCCGCCGAATTCTACAGTGTTTACGGGGAAGCGCCCCGTCGCCTTCACGCCCGGCACCCCGGCTTCGCCCGGACCCACTCAGGGAGTTTTCGGTGCACCGTCCGACTCGTCGCCCACTCCAACGCGGAACCACCGCCCGCTTCATCGCGCCACTTTCCTTGCTTGCCTTGGTAGTGGCCACTGCAGGTTGCGGTCCGTTTGGCTACCTCAAGAAGGTTGCAACCGATGCGACCCGAGCGGTGGCCGACGCCGAAGCGGCGGGTGCCGAGGAGTACGCACCCTACGAATACTGGGGCGCGGTCGCGTACCTCGAGCAGTCCAAGATCCTGATGGGCTACAGCGAGTACGAGCGCTCGTTCGACTTCGGCGAGCGAGCCAAGCAGCTCGCCAACGAGGCCAAGGTCAAGGCCCAGCGCGTGCGCAAGGGCGAGTCGGTCCAGCGTGACGAAGAGATCGCCGCGCCCGACGAGATGGTCGACGCCGAGGGCAACAAGATCGAGAGCGTCGACGAGGTCTACGAAGACAAGGACAAGGATCCGGGCAACGGCAAGGTCGAGGGCGACGCCAAGGTCGAAGGCAAGGGCAAGGCCAAGGCCGGAGGTGCAAAGTGATCGCCACGCGCAAGTCGTCGAAGTGGTCGCTCACGCAGGCCGTGCCGCTGTTGGCCATGTCGCTCGCGCTGTCCAGCTGCGCCGGACGCCAGCTCGAGGGCAAGGTCGGCGGCATCCAGACCCGCCTGCAAGACGCGATCTCCAACGGCTCCAAGAAGATCGGCTGCGCGCCCAAGGAGACCGCGCTGGCCGAGGCCAACATCAAGTTCGCCGAAGAGGCGCTGCGGATGGGCGAGTACTACCGCGGCAAGGAGCACGTGATGTTGGCGAGCAAGTACGCCGAGATCGCCGAGCTCAAGACCGATCCGGTCCGCTGTCGCGCGCCCGGAGACGTGGCCGGACCGGCCGAGCCGACCGCGGGCGACCGCGACGGCGACAAGTACGACGATCAAGCCGACAAGTGCCCCGACGATCCCGAGGACTTCGACGGGTTCGAGGACGAGGACGGCTGCCC
>DATLLB010001110.1:0-11182 GCA_035538075.1 Enhygromyxa sp. | reverse complement strand
ACCGGCGAGCGCAGCACCGACGACGATGCGGCGGCGTCTCGGTGGGCGGGGCGGCGCCAGCGACCGAGTCGGCGTCGGTCGCGAGCGAGGAGGGACTATGCGCGCTCGGGTCTCGGGACGAGTGGGCTGCCTGCGACGGTCAACGCGTGCAGCTGCGTGGGGAGATGTCCAAGCACGTCGCTCAGCACCCAATGCTCTCGGGCCCGGACGAGGACCAGGGCTACGTCGACGCCGAAGGGACCCAGCTGATCGTGCTGACCAAGACGCCGATCGCGTGCGACGGAGCGGTGAGCGTGGTCGGGACCTTGCGCGGCATCGACCTTGGCGGCGAGCCGGGCACCAAGAACAGCTACGGCGGCTGGGCGATCGAATCCGCGACCGTCACCTGCGAGTGAGTCGATGCTCGCGACGCTCGACGATTCGATCTTCGCGGCGCTGGAGGACGCCTACGGCCCAGCCGTCGACACGCCCGCGCGCCTGCGGGCGATCGCTGGCGATTCGCTCGAGCGCGCTCGCGCGGCGATCGAGGAGCTCGCGGCGGGGATCTTCCATCAGGGCTCGTACTACTCGGCGAGCGCGGCTGCGGTGCCGTTTCTGATCGAGCTCGCGGCTTCGCCGATCGTCGCGCGAGCCGACGTCTTGCTGTTGCTCGCCGGCATGTGCGGTGCGGCGGCGGAGCCCGAGCTCGCGTATCAGCCGTACTTGTTTCAAGCGACGCCGGGCGCTCCGACGTATCCCGAGGCGGTCTCGACGATCGCAGCGGTCCGAGCCGGACGTGACACCTACGTGGCTGCGCTAGAGGCCGAGGATGCCTCGGCGCGCGCGTGTGCGGCTCATCTGCTGGCGAGGCTCGGGGACGACTCTGCGATCGCGTGGCTCGAGGCTGCGCTCGCGCGCGAGAGCGATCCGCTCGCACGCATCACCTTTCACTTCGCGCTCGCGCGCTGGGGACGTCGCGTGGAGACGCGCGAGTCGGGGCTGGTCGCCGACGTCGTCGCCACGCTCGCGATCGCGACGGATCGCCCGCGCGGGCTCGCGGCCATTCGCCGCTTGCTGGTGCTCGAGCGGCCGCTGGAGCGCCAGCACATGCCCGCGTTCGACGGCGATCTGGTGCGATTCGCTGCGGGCTCGCTGGTCGAGCATGCCAGCGACGATCCGCACGCGTTCGAGGTCGCCGAGCAGGCGCTGCACGAGCGGCTCGCTCGTGGTGAGGCGATCCGCGAGCTGCCGGTCATCGGAGCGGCACGCCTCTGCGACGATCCGGACGCGACCCGCAGCCGCGACTTCGTCGATTACTTCGCCGACGTGCCGCTGCGGACGATCGCGGGCGCGATGACGTCGCTGGCGTTTGGCGAGCGCGCTCGCGATCCGCAGCTGCTGCGCCGCGAGCAGCTCGACGAGCGCATGCGACGAGTGCTGGCGCTGACTTGCGATCATGCGATCCCGGTGCCGGTCGCTGGCGCGCCGTGGATCGAGCCTGCGACCATGGCTCGGTTCCTCGCCGGCGGCGGACCGCTCGACGCCGAGATCGAGTGGCAGGGCGAGACGCAGCCGCTGTTCGCGATCCTGGTCCCGCTCATGCACCGAGAGCTGGAGGACGCCGCGCCCGTGGCGGATCAATTGTTTGCGGCGATCGTCGAGCGCTGGACGCCCGAGCGCGCGACCGAGCTGGCGATCGACATCCTCGATGACGGCTACGGCTTGATGGCCTACTACGGGCAGCTTGCAGCCCCAATCGCGCTGGCGATCGAGCGTCACGTGCATCCGCTCGCGCGCCGCTGCCCCGCACTGCTGGCCGCCTACGCCGAGCGCCTGCTCGCGCGCACGGATCACTACGGCGCGCAGGTGGAGTTTGCGTTCGCGCGCGAGATCGAGGCCAACGAGCCCGTCGAGCCGCGCTTCGACTCGCTCGCCCGTTTGGCGATCGCCAGCCGTGCGAGCGATCGCAGCAAGGTCTGGCTGGCGAGCTTCCCCGAGCCTCGTCGCGCTCGCATGGTCGCGTCGTTCGGCAGCGCGTACTTGCTCGAGCAGCTGGGCAGCGCCTGCGATCGCGCGACGCTCGAGGACGCGATGATCGAGGCGTTCTTGGATCGCGGATGCCAGTGGTACGAGCACGACGCCGAGAGCGTGCTCGCACGCATCGACGACACCGCGCGGCTGCAGGCGCTGCTCGAGCAGGCGACCGGTCGGCGGCGAGCCGTGCTCGCGCGGGTGCTGCGAACGCGCACGCGGGTCGGCGTGTTCGTGCTCGACATGCACGAAGACGGCGATCGCATCCGTGCGACCCTGCGCGACGGAGCCGGCCGCGAGCTCACCCAAGCCACGCTGTCCGCGAGCCCACGCGTCGACGAGCTCGTGCCGCTGGTCCAGCGCTGCGTTGGCGAGGGCGAGCTCGCGATCGAGCTGGCCGGCGACATCGACTCGACCACCAACTACCGCGTGATGCGGCTGCTGCCCGAGGCTGGCTTTCGCGGGCGCATACAATCCAGGTAGCTTCTCGGCGTGAGCTCCGAGCACATCGCCACGCAACCAGGCAGCCTCGTCGCGATCACTGGCGCCAGCGGTCGACTCGGCAACGTGCTCGTCCGCCAGCTGCTCGCGCGCGGCCAGCGAGTGCGCGTGCTGTGTCTGCCATCGGACGATCGCGCCGAGTCGCTCGCCGGGCTCGAGGTCGAGCGCGTGCGTGGCTCGGTGCTCGAGCGCGAGGCCGTCGAGGCCCTGGTCGACGGAGTCGACGGCGTCTATCACCTGGCCGCGCGCATCGACCTCGGGCCCGATCATCAGGGCCAGACCTGGGCGGTCAACGTGCGGGGCACTCACGCGGTCGTCCGGGCCTGCCAACGAGCTAAGGTCCGGCTGGTGCACTGCAGCTCGCACGCGGCCCTGCGTCGCCACCCGATCAGCGAGCCGCTCGACGAGCGACGCCCGCTCGCGCTCGACGAACCATGCACGTATCACCGCGCCAAGGCCCACGCCGAGCAGCGCGTGCTCGCGGCGGTGCGCGAGGGACTCGACGCAGTGATCTGCAGCCCGGCGACGTTGATCGGTCCCTACGACTTCGAGCCCTCGCTGTTCGGCGGTGCGCTGATCGATCTGGTCTCGGGCAAGATCCCGATCCTGCTGCATGTCGTCAGCGACTACGCCGACGCGCGCGACGTCGCCGACGGGATGATCAGCGCGATGGCCCGCGGTCGAACCGGCGAGCGCTATCTACTCTCGGGCGAGGTCCTGACGATGCCCGAGCTCGCCGCGATCCTCGAGCGGGTCAGCGGTCGCGCGATGCCCAGGCGCTGCCTGCCGCTGTGGGTTGGCTGGGCGATGCTGCCGGTGTCGCTGGCGGCCGGCTGGGCGACCGGCAAGCCGCCGCTGTTCACTCCGGGCGTGCTGCGTGCGGCGGTGTGGAACAGCGAGGTTCGACATGACAAGGCCGCAGCGGAGCTCCATTTCTCGCCGCGACCGATCGCTGAATCGCTGCACGATGAGCTCGCGTGGTTTCGCGAGCGGGGACTACTGCGCTGACTCGAGCTCGCGCTGCTCGAGCCCGAGCGAGCGTCGCTCCTCGCGGGTCAAGCCGAGCTGGACGAGCCACGCTTCGAGCTGTGCGGCGCCAATGGACGACTCGCGGCGAGCGGCCTGCAGTGTTCGGATGCGGGCGTCGAGGGCCCGGCCGCGGCGCAGATCGGTGAGCGCCCACAGCAACGCGTGGGCGAGCGCCTCGCTGCCCAACAGCGCGGGGTCGTCGGCGATCAATCGATCGATCGCCTCGAGGTGGGCGACCGCGAGATCGTGCCGACCGCTCAGCAACGCGAGCTCGGCGAGGCCGTCGTGCGCCGGGATTGCGAAGCGCGGCTTGGCGTGTGCCACCACCTGTTCATACAAGCGCGCCGCCTCCTCGCGCCGTCCGAGCGCGAGCAAGTGCGACGCCGCCCGACTGCGCGCCTGCGTGAGCCTGCCGTCGCTCGACGACAGCGTCGACTCCCACTGCTCGATCGCAGCCTGACAATGTGCGAGCGCGGCCTCGTCGTCGCCGCGCATGCCCTCGATGGCGGCGAGCAGCAGCTCCGGATCCCCGAGCTCATGGTGACCAGCGGGCAGGATCGCAGCCTGGACCGTGGCGAGCGAGCGAGCATGCGCCTCGGCGGCGTCGAGATCACCCCGACGGAGCGCGAGCTGAGCGAGGGTCCGTTCCGCCAGTGCGAGGTTTGGATGGGGTTGCAGGTGCTTCGACGTCCAAATCTCGACTGCGCGCTCGAGCAGCGGCGTGGCCTCGTCGGCTCGCCCGTCGCCCTGCAGCGCGACCGCGAACTCGTACAGGTACGCCGCGGTCTGCGGGTGCGCGTCGCCGAAGCTCGCTTCGGCGGCCTCGAGCGCCGCGCGGCGCAGGGCCAGCGCCTCGTCACGGTCGCGGCGCTCGACCACGCGCGCGAGGCTGTCGAGATAGCTGGACAGATCGGGTCCAGCCTCGTCCTCGATCAGCCCGATCGCGGCGCGCAGCTCCTGCTCGGCGCCGGCGTGATCGTCTCGGGCGCTGGCGAGGGTGGCTCGGGCGAAGTGCAGCCGGGCGTCGAGCCGCGCCGAGCTTCGCCCAGCCCGCTGGTGCGCGACGCTGGCACGCTCGAGCTCCCGCGCGCCAGCTTCGAGATCGTCGAGATCGACCAGCACGCGCAGCGCCAGCTCGATCCAGAGGCTGGCCGCGAGGTGATCGTGATGGTGCACCTCGGCGAGATCGATCGCGCTTCGCAGCAGCTCGATCCCGCGTCCGAGCGAGCCTCCGACGATCTCGGCTTTGCCGAGCTCGGCGTTGGCCTCGGCGAGCAGCGGTCCATAGTCGAGCTCGATGGCGCGTCCGAGCCCCTGTTCGGCGAGCGCGTGAGCTTCGGTGAAGCGACCGAGCAGGCGCATCTCGTGGGCGCGATCGAGGTCGGTGCGGATCTCCTCGACGGTGGCGGCGATGTTGGCCGCCGGGGCCTCGACTCCGAGCAAGGCCAGCTCGGTCTCGCAGCTCGCGGGCGACTGCAGCTCGGCGACGGCCTCGATCGCGCGCGTGAGCGCGGCACTGTCGGCGTCGGTGAGCAGCTCGACGAGCGCGCGCGCTCGCATTTGCTGACGGATCAAGCACGCGCCGCGAAGTTGGGCGAGTTGTGGCGCGAGCGAGCCGTCGTTGCTCTGGCGACAGACCTGCTCGCGCTCGGCGACCCACGCTCGCGCCCAGCGGTCGAGTCCGTCGAGCACCCGCACGCGGCTGTGTTCGGCGTGCGGGGTGGGATCGGCGACGAACCGTGCTTCGAGTCGCGCGCGACGATGTTGGTCCCACACGCCCGCGAGCTCGCGCTCGATGGTCGCGCAGGGGTCCTCGGGCTGGTCGCGCTCGTCGGCGAGCGCCGCGATGCCGATGCCGATGCCGGCCATGAGCACCGTCGCGGCCGCCCAGGCGAGCGCTCGCCGTCGCCGAGGGACTCGATCGAGCGCGACGATCAGCGACTCCATGTCGGGCCAGCGCTGCTGCGGGTCGCGGCTGAGCCCCCTTCGAATCACCCACCAGAGCCCTGCCGGTAGCCCGGGATCCGGCGGAATCGGCACGCCACGCGCGAGCGCCCGAGCGCGTGTGTGGGTGCTGTCGAGCTCGAAGGGTGCGCGGCCCCAGAGCGCTTCGTAGAGCGCCACACAAAACGAGAACTGATCGCTGCGCGCGTCGACGATCTCACCGCGCAGCTGCTCGAGCGGCATGTAGCGGATGGTGCCCATCAACGCGCCCGTGATGCTCACGTGCGCGATCGCAGCGGGCGAGGGGAGCTGCTCGCTGCCGCGGAGCCGGTCATCGCCCGCGAGCACCAGCCCGAAATCGACCACGCGGACCTCACCTTCGCCGAGCAGCACGTTGTCGGGTTTGAAGTCGCGGTGCACGAGGCCCGCGCGGTGGACCGCCGCGAGCCCGCGGCCGGCGGCGATGAAGCGCTCGAGGATTGCCGGCCACGGGCGGCGATCCTCGCTCAGCCACTCCGCGAGCGTGCGGCCTGCGACGTACTGCATGGCGATGAAGGTCCGTCCGTCGTGCTCACCGACCTCGTAGACCTGCACGACGTTGGCGTGGGTCAGCCGCGCCAGCGCTCGAGCCTCGCGCCGCAGCCGTTGTTGCTCGCGCAGGTCGTCGTGGCCGGCGAGCACTCGCTTGATCGCAACCTTGCGGTCGAGCTCCTCATCGACGGCCAGGTAGACCTCGCCCATGGCTCCGGCCCCGAGCCGTCGTTCGACTCGATAGCGGCCGATCCTCACGCTCGAACCATGGCCGAACAGACGGTTGTGGATGCTGGCGAGCAGACGTTGCTGCTCGAAGTCGTCGAACAGCTCGACGGTCGCGTCCGGGATGGTGGCATCGCAATGCCCCTCCTTTTCGGTCGTCGCTTGCTCGACGTCGGCCACAGTACGCACGTCTCAGTTTTCCTGGATGTCGTCGAGCTTGGGCGGGGGGCACTTGGTCGACGGCTCGAACACCACGTCGGGCGTCGCGGGCGTGTTGTAGGAGGAGTCGACTCGCCAGTCGAACGCATGGCTCGCGCGGGGATCGTCGATGGCGAAGTCGCCGAGCCCGTCGCGCAGCTGAATCTCTATTTCCTGCTCGTCGGCGACGCGAGCGTAGAGGTTCTTGTTCTCGCTGCCGCGCAAGCCCGCCTCGGGGATCTCGAACAGCACGGTGAGCACGTCCCCCTGCGCGAACTCGAAGCCAATGCGCCGGTTGGGGACCAACCTCCAGACGACGCCCGTTTCGGTCTCGACTTCAACGTAGACCTGATCGCCGTCGATGATCACCACCACCGCGTCCTCGTCGCAAATGTCGATGTCCTGATCCTCGGCCTCGATCGGGATCTCCGTCGACGCAGACGGCGGCTCGACATTGGCGGTGGCGGAGCTCGAGCGGATCAGCGCGATCAGCAGGGTGCCGGTAATGAGGGGAATGCGGCAGGGGGGAATCATGATCGTCATGGCTTCTCAATAGTGCTCGCCAAGCCCAAGTGTCCAAGCGAAGACGAGGATTTTTCTTGCCCGGCTCCGGACCCCGTTCAGCGCAGCGCAAGGCGGATTTGCGAGGCCCACTCGTCGAGCCCGTTGATGGTGCTCTCGAGCAATTGCTTGGATGTGGCGATCGCCTCCATCGCCTCCGCGAGCAGCTCGCGAGCCTTGACCAGCCGGCTGCGCATCGCCGAATGCGACACCCCCATGATCGGCGCGATGTCGGCCGCATTGAGCCCCTCCCAATAGAACAGCTCGAGCGCGACCTGGTGCTCGACCGGCAGCCGGCGCAGCCCTTCGAGCAGCAATCGGTGCTCTTGCTTGCGACCGGCCACGGTCACAGGCCCGGGATCGAGATCAGCCATGCTCTCGACCTCCGGATCGACGGCACGACCACGGGAGCTGCGACGCAGGTACTCGTGCAGCACGTTGCGGGCGATGCCGAGGATGAACGAGCGAAACGCGAGCCCATCGCGGAGGCGCTCGCGACCTTCGATCAGGCGCACGAAGGTCTGTTGAATCAGCTCTTCGGCGTCTTCACGCGCTTTGTTGCGAAAAAAGCGGGCGATCGCTGCGGCGTGGAGTTCGAACAGTTGCTCGCCCGCCGAGCTGTCGCCTTGCCGCCAGGCCTCGAGGAGCTCCGCGTCGCGCTGCCGTTGATCGCTCACGAGGCAGCAATGGTACCTCAGTCGCGGCGTGGCCGCCGTGGTCGCGCGATCAGAAGCAGTCCGAGAACGCCCATCGCCATGGCGCCGTGGGACTCGTTTCCGGCCACACAGGCGCAGCCGGACTGTTCGTCGTCGAGGCTCGGGCCGCCGCTCTCGCCTGTCTCCTCGGCCTCGCCCTGGGTGTCTTCGGGCTGCTCCCCGACGTGGATCTCGATCGGATCCGACTCGCCGACGTTGCCAGACAGATCCTCGGCGCGCACGACCAAGGTCCAGCTGCCCTCGGGGAACACCAGCGATTCGAAGGTCCACGGCGCGCTGTGATCGGACGCGACATGGTCGCCGTCGACGAACAGCTCGACGCTTGCGACCGGCCAGGGGTCGTCATTCGCCTCGACCAGCACGTCGATCAGCACAGCCGATTCATCGTAGATGGCTTGATCGGTGGGCTCGACGATCGCCACGTGCGGCGGATCGACGTCGGGCTCCGCCGCCGGTCCGCAGCTCTCACCGGCGCCCGAGACCGGCGTGCCTGCGCACCAGTCCGCCCAGCTGCCGCTGCCCGGATCGAGCGGATCGACGGAGAAACCACCGCACAGCGGCGTCGGGTTCCAGCTCCCGTCGGCGTCGTGACACGGCGTCACGTCGATGCCCGACTGCTCTTCGATCCACGGAATCCACTCGTAGATCCATGCATAGTAGGAGTAGCCATCCGCGCCGCATTGCGACGGACCACCGGACAAGACCGCGAACGTGCGCCAGCTACCGTCGGCGAGCTGGATCAATGCCGGGCCCCCCGAATCACCCGAGCATCCCGGAGACTCGGGACCACCCACGATCGCCGTGGAGTTGGCCGTGGGCAAGCTCCTCAGGACGCTGTCCTTCCAGTACTTGTCACCCGCATTGGGCTTGCCGTAGCCCACCACGGTGACATCCGCTCCGTCGTCGAGCAAAGCGAGCTCGCAGCCGTAGGCTGGCGGCGCGTAGGGCAAGTCCACCGGCTCCGGCAGCACACAGAACGCGACGTCATTGTCGCCTACGCCGCCGTCGTAGACGGGGCTGACCCAGCAGTAATCGAGCGCCACGTAGTGCTCGGGAGAAGCCGCGAGCTCGCCAAACAGGGCGGCGGGGTGGTTGCCGCCCACGCAGTGGGCTGCCGTCGCGATCATCTGCGGGTGGATCAGCGCCGCCGAGCAGCCGGCGTGGCTGGTGTTGAACGCCGGCACCATCGACCACTGGCAGGTCGCAGCCGGTTGGCCGTCGTAGATGTGCGGCTCAGGGGTCCCGTCGTCGGGCGCTTCGAGCTCGCCTGCTGCAGCCTCGCTGCAGATCAGCAGGAGCGCACCCGAGAGCGCGAGATGGGTAGCGTGTTGAAGTCGATGCACTCCGGGCTAGTGAGGGTCGCCGGCGGAGTGTCCAAGTTGCCGCGCAGTTTTTTTGGATTTTGCAGCAGCGCAGCCCGCTGCGCCCGACCACCAACTCGTCGTGCACAGCGGGCCACGCGTCGTCGGGCAAGCTACTGAGGTGAGCCGCAGAAGTCTTGCGGCTTGATCCAGCCGATCATCTGCGACCAGAACTGCTGAACGTCGGCGAAGCCCTGCCAGTCACTGTCGAAGGTCAGCCACTCGTCACCCCACACGATCACGCGACCGCCCATGTCGACGGTCTGGTGCGCGAGCCCGGCGTCACCCGAGGGCACGGTCGCGAAGATCTCGGAGGTGCCCTGGTTGCCGATGTCGGCGACCTCGATGCCGCCGTGGTAGTTGACGTCCGAGATGCCCATCGAGATCGGGTGGACCTGGTCGAACGTCGGCGTCACGCCGGCATTGGTGTGGATGTAGCCGCCCTGGTACGCGAGCCCGAACGGCGTGAGCACGGTGTTGGCTCGGTCGCGCTCGGGGACCGGGTTGCCGTTGTCGAAGTTGTAGCCGATCAGCGTGAGCACGCCGCGGCCGTCTTCCTTGACGAAGGTCTCGATCGCGGCGGCCTCCTCGGGGCTCAGTCCGCGCTGGATTCGGTCGATGATCAGCACGTCGTACTGGCCCAGGAAGTCCGCAGTGACGACGCCCGGGTTGTTGTTGGTGATCAACGTGCGCTGAACGGTGGTGCCCTGGTCCTCGAGCCAGGCTTCGAACTGCGCGTTGGGAGCGAAGCCGGTCGCGCCGAGGATGCCGATCGACAAGCAGTCGCAGAAGCCGTCATTGCCGACGTCGATGTTGTCGACGTTGCCGTCGCAGTCGTTGTCGATCAGGTCGCAGGTGACCTCGATGTTTTCGGTGACCTCGCAGCCGTCGCCATCGCCATCGCCGTCCCCATCACCATCGCCATCGCCGTCCCCATCGCCGTCGCCGTCCCCATCACCGTCGCCGTCGCCATCACCGTCTCCGTCGCCATCACCGTCTCCGTCGCCATCACCGTCTCCGTCGCCATCACCGTCGCCGTCGCCATCACCGTCTCCGGCAGTTTCGGTTCCGTTCTCGTCGGCGGCGTCGGAATCGGAGCCACTGTCCCCACAGCCGAAGCTGAGCAGGGCAGTCGAGCAAATCACCAAGGGAATCAACTGGTTTCGAATCATCATTGTCCTATGTCTCGGTAGGCGATCAACATCGCCGAAAGATCGTAAATCGGTGGAGTATGGTTGCCGCCATCGTACTCGCAGCTGGTCCCGAGTGCACATCCGGTGCACACGGGCGCGTCGGGTCGGCAGCTATTTTCGTACGCTTGGACGTCGTAGACCACCGGCACGCTCTCGCCGGGCGTGACCGCGGCGCTCACGTCCTCGATCCACGGGAGCACCTCGGCCCCGGGGCACCAGCCAGCGCGCGGATATTGCCAGGTGCCCTGCTGACCTTGGACGGGCGTCTGCGCGCAGTTGTCTCGCCAGATCTCGCGCACGAACGGCTGCCCCGCCAGCAAGAAACCGTGATTGCGCGGGCAGAACTCGGCGCAGTTTTCGAGGTTGCCCTGACCGTGACCCGTGATGATCGATCGCAGCGAGACCGCGTCTGCCTCGGCCGGGATCTCGATCGCGGTCTCGGGCACCGAGTCGGCGATCGGCAAGTTCGGGTTGCCGTACTCGACCGTGCGCAGATTCCAGACTGGCAACACCGCGATCGGCATCCGGGTTGGCGCCCCGCCGACGAAGTCGAAGCGGGCGCTGACCAACCAACCATCGCCGTTGGCATGACCGGGCCCGACCCAGGTGTCGATGAACACCCGCAAGGTCACATCGCCGGCGAGCAGCGGTCGCAGCTCGCTGACGTCGATCACATGCTGCGCGCCCACCCGATAGGGCGTCATGAAGCGCGCGACCTCGAGGATCGCCTCCTGCTCGCTGCCGGGATCCTGAACGACGGCGATCCAGCCCTTCCGATCCCACCAGTCGCAGAGACCGTTGGGGCAGCCGAGCGTGATCTCGAGCGTGACCGACTCGTAGGCGAGCTCGGCCGGAGGGAAGCTCAGCGCGACATCGATCTGCCGCATGTTCTCGGCCCCGAAGTAGACGTGGG
>DATLLB010001109.1:0-2860 GCA_035538075.1 Enhygromyxa sp. | reverse complement strand
GACGGGGATGTCCCAGCGCTTCTCGGCGTTGTAGTCCTTCTGGGCCTCGAGGGTGATGACGATGCCGCGGCGCTCGTCGATGGGGTCACGATGGACGAGGACCAGATCGGGATAGCCGGGGCGGACGGTCATGGGCTCGGGCCCGTCGCGCTCGATCTCGGCGCGACGGTCGATGGGAAAGCCGTCGATCGGTCTGTCGATGGCGAGCAGATCGAAGGCGAGCCACGGGTCGTCCTGGAAGATGAGGAGGATGCCTTGGTGGAGTGTTCCGGGCACGCCCTGCTTGTCGGCCCCGCGCGGAGGGCTTTGCAGGGAATCTCGAAAATTTTTTGGGGGGCGATCAGACCCGGTCGAGGTAGGCGCGCACGACGGCGCCCAGGCCCCAGATGAACGGCAGCGCGAGCAGCTGCTCGCGGGTCACGACGGCACCACGCTCGCCCTCGTAGACGGGCGTGTGGGCGAGCGTGTCGAGCCGGGCGTCGTCGAGCACCACCTCGAACAGCGCGAACTGGAACTCGCTCGGCCCCACCCGGGCCTCGCTGACCAGCAGCGGTCCGGCGGCGAGCAGCAGCTGGGCAGCGCCGCCGAGCTCCTCGTCGAGCTCGCGCGCGAGCGCCTCGAGCGGGGCCTCGCCGGGCTCGATCGCGCCGCCGAAAAGACTGTAGCCACGAGGGTGGGGGCGGTACGCGGCGTCCTTTTGTTGCACGTAAAAGCGTGTGGCCGCGTGGTTGCGGGCGATCACGCCGACGCTGCGGTGGGGGTTGCTCACTCGCCCTCGAAGGTCAGCTCGCCATCGACCATGGTCGCGCGCACGCGCAGGCGCGGGAGCTCGCTGGGATCGACGGTGAACGGATCGCGATCGAGGCAGGTGAAGTCGGCGCGCATGCTCTTGCTCAAACGGCCGAGGTGATCCTCGCGACCAGCTGCAAAGGCGGCCCCCGAGGTGAACGCCGCGATCGCCTCGCCCATGCTCAATCGTTGATCGGCCAGCCATCCGCCCGCTGGCTGCCCGGCGAGATCCTGGCGGGTGACGGCCGCGTGGAGGCCGAGCAAGGGCGATGGCTGCTCGACGGGAAAGTCGCTGCCGAACGCGAGCGGGATCTTGGCGTCGAGGATCCGTCGCCACGCGTAGGCGCCTGCGATCCGCTGCGCGCCCACGCGACCAGCGACATGCCGTGGGCCGAAGCTCGCGTGGGTCGGCTGCATGCTGGCGATCAGGCCGAGCTCGGCCATGCGCGGGATGTCGGCCAAGTCGACGATCTGCACGTGCTCGATGCGGGGCCGGTGCTCGACGCCGGCGGCCGCGTAGGCGTCGATGATCGTGCGGATGCCGAGATCGCCGATCGCATGTGTCGCGACCTGCAAGCCGTGCGCATGGATGGCGCGAACCAGCTCGATGAACTGCTCGGGCGGATGCATCAGCGCGCCGCGATGCTCGGGGCGATCGGCGTAGGGATCGGTCAGCGCGGCGCCGCGACTGCCGAGCGCACCGTCGGCGTAGAGCTTGACGCCTGCGAGCAGATAGCGGGCCTCGGGCATGACCACGCTGCGGCGTTGACCGTCGAGGCCGGCGGTGAACCACGCCTCGCTCGCGTAGCCATGCACGCGGATCGGAAGCTCGCCCGCTCGCGCTAGCCGATCGAAGACCGCGTGCGCGTCGGAGCCGAGCCCCATCTCGTGCACGCCGGTGAGCCCCAGCGACGCAGCCTCGCGGGTCGCCGCTCGCAGCCAACGCTCGACGTCCGCAGGACTCGGGCTCGGCACCGGGACCAGGTCCATCGCGTTGTCGATCAGCACGCCGGTGGCGGCGTTGCTGACCGGATCGCGCAGGACCTCGCCGCCCTCGGGATCGACGGTGGCCGCATCGATGCCTGCGAGCCGGAGCACGGCGGAGTTGGCCCAGCCGGCGTGGCCATCGATCCGACGCAGCCACACCGGTCGCTCACCGAAGGCTTCGTCGAGCGCCGCGGCGGTCGGCATCGTGCCGCCCCACAAGTTCTGATCCCAGCCGCGGCCGAGGATCCATCCCTGCGGCGGGGCGTGCTCGCGCAGGCGATCGACGATCTCGGCGACCGAGGCGGCGTCGCGCAGGTCGACGATCTCGCGGCTCTGCCCGAGCCCCAGCAGGTGCGCGTGCGCGTCGGTCAGGCCCGGGATGATGGTCGCGTCGCGCCAGTCGATCCGACGTACGCCCGCAGCGTTGGCGTCGAGCTCCGCGCGGCTACCGACCGCGACGGGGTGATCGTCGCGCACGAGCATTGCCTCGGCGAGCGGATTGCTGGGATCGTTCGTGCGGATGTTGGCGAGGATCAGCACGGCCGCGCGGCTCGTCGGCGCGAGCGGGGGTCGAGCATCGCGGCGACAGCCGAGCAAGCCGACACTCGCGAGGGCGAGCAGCGTACGCCTGCGGGAGAGCATGGCGAGGATGCTAACAGTGCGAGCGTCGACATGAACCTGATCGTGCTCGAACCCGAGGACTTCGTCGCCGCCGACCGCGTGCGTCTGACCGATCGTCGCTGCGAGCACGCGCGCAAGCACTTGAAGGCCGCGGTCGGCGATCGCCTGAAGGTTGGATTGCTCGATGAAGGCGAGGGTCCGCCCGCGCCCAACCTCGGAGTCGGCGAGGTGCTGCGCTGCGATCGCGAGGCGCTCGAGCTGCGGGTGGAGCTCGGCCAGCTGCCGCCGCCGCCGCTCTCGATCACGCTGGCGCTGGCGCTGCCGCGGCCGCACACGCTCGAGAAGGTGCTGCAGCAGGCGACGGCGCTCGGGGTCAAACGCCTGCTGCTCTTTCATGCGCGCCGGGTCGAGAAGAGCTACTGGGACGCGTCGGCGATCGAGCCCGCGGAGATCCGCCGGCAGC
>DATLLB010001108.1:0-6758 GCA_035538075.1 Enhygromyxa sp. | reverse complement strand
GTCGCTCGGCACCTTCAGCTCGAATCCCGGCGGGATGTACCTGCCGCTCACGGAGCCCGTCGACATCGACGTCGCGCCCGACGGCAACGTGTTCGTGTCCAACTCGGGCGGCTCGCTCGGCCCCGATGGCCAGCTCTGGCGGTTCTCGAGCGACCTCGAGCTCGATTGGATGGCCCCGGCCGACGTGTGGACGTACTACGGCGTCGTCGCGATCGACGACGGCGCGATCGTGCTCGGCGGCGGCACTGAGCTCATCCGCGTCGGACCCAACGGCAACAAGATCACCGCCGTTCAAGTGCCTGATCCACTACTTGGCCTGTATGGCTTCTGGCTCGCCGATCTCTCCCCGTCCGGCGACCGGGTAGCGATCCTCCACGGTGCCTGGGACGACGAGACGTCGCAACACTCCGTGTCCGTCTGGCACTACGACGCCGAGACGCTCGAGCTCGCGAGCGCGCCCTGGCAGTGGCCGGCCGGCAACGTGGTCAACGCCAGGCTGAAGGAGCTCGTCCATCACGACGGCGCGACCTGGGTGCTCGGCGATCTGCCGGCCGACGACGAAGATCCGCCCCACTGGTGGCCGACCTTGTGGGGCGTCGGCGTCGGCGAGAACTCGCCCTCGATCGAGCGCAGCTTCGTCGAGTTCGGTCACGTCCACCAGGACGCACGGCGCGGGTTCGCGGTCCGGGACGACGGCGTCATGGTGCTCGCGCTGCAGCACACGCTCGTCGCCCTCGACTCCGACGGCAAGCTGCTGTGGCACATCGACGCCAGCGACATCGAGCCCAACGCGGCGGCCTCCACCAACCCGACCGCGTCGAGCTTCGCCGACGCGGTCGTCGACGCAGACGGGGCCATGTTCGTCGGCAGTGTGTCGATGCCCGCGTTCGCCTGCGATCGCGTGGCCTGGACCGGCCGCGTGAGCTGGTGAGCTATCATCGCGCGCAGATGTCCCCCCGCGCCTGGTTCTGGCTGATCTCGTTCGTGGTCATGGGCACCCTCGCCGCGCTCTCGCGCGTGTGGGAGCCCGTCCTGATCGGCTACCTGTTCGTGTTCCCGCTGTTCCTGGTCGGCATCATCGATCAGCTGCAGACCAAGCACGCGATCCGGCGCAACTTCCCGGTCATCGGCCACGGTCGCTACCTGCTCGAGGCCATCCGCCCGGAGATCAACCAGTACTTCATCGAGTCGAACACCGACGGCATGCCCTTCGATCGCGAGCAGCGATCGGTGGTCTACCAGCGGGCCAAGGGCGTCAACGACACGACTCCGTTCGGCACCCAGCTCGACGTCTACCTGCCCGGCTACGAGTGGCTCGATCACTCGCTGCGCGCCAAGTCGCCCACTCACGATGCAGCGCGCCTGGTGATCGGCGGCAAGCACTGTGCGAAGCCCTACTCGGCCTCGATCCTCAACATCTCGGCGATGAGCTACGGCTCGCTGAGCAAGAACGCGATCGAGGCGCTCAACCGCGGCGCCAAGCAAGGCGGCTTCGCCCACAACACCGGTGAAGGCGGCGTGAGCCCCTATCACCTCGCCGGCGGCGGCGATCTAATCTGGCAGATCGGCACCGGCTACTTTGGCTGTCGCGCGGCCTCGGGCAGCTTCGACGAGCAGGCGTTCGCCGAGCGAGTCGCCCACGAGCACATCAAGATGATCGAGGTGAAGCTCAGCCAGGGCGCCAAGCCGGGCCACGGCGGCATCCTGCCCGCCGCCAAGCTGACCCGCGAGATCGCCGAGATTCGCCTCGTGCAGATGGGCCAGGACGTGATCTCGCCGCCGTGTCACTCCGCGTTCGACAGCCCGGTCGGCCTGCTGCGCTTCGTCGCCAAGCTGCGCGAGCGCAGCGAGGGCAAGCCGGTCGGCTTCAAGCTCTGCGTCGGCCGCCGCGAGGAGTTCCTCGGCATCTGCAAGGCCATGCTCGAGACCGGCATCACGCCCGACTTCATCACGGTCGACGGCGCCGAAGGTGGCACCGGTGCCGCGCCGCTCGAGTTCTCCAACAGCGTCGGCACTCCCCTGACCGAGGGCTTGGTGTTCGTCCACAACGCGCTGGTCGGCATCGGTCTACGCGAGGACATTCGGGTGATCTGCAGCGGCAAGATCCTCAGCGCATTCGACCTCGCGCGCGCGCTCGCGATCGGGGCCGACGCCTGCAACAGCGCGCGCGCGATGATGTTCGCGCTCGGCTGCATTCAGGCGCGCCGCTGCAATCACAACGACTGTCCCACGGGCGTGGCCACGCAAAAGCCCAGCCTGATGAAGGGCCTCGACATCGAGGACAAGGCCGAGCGGGTCCATCGCTACCACAAGAACACCATCCACGCGTTCTTGGAGCTGCTCGGCGCGGCCGGCTTCGATGATCCGCAGCAGCTGAAGCCGCACCATATTTATCGGCGGTTGGATTTTCGCACGTCGATGCACTACGGACAGCTGTTCGACTACCTCGCGAGCGGGGCGCTGCTCGGCGAGACGATGCCCGCCGACTGGGCGGAGCGCTGGGCGATGGCTCGCGCGGACCAGTTTTAGAGCGCTCGCAAGTGCCGCGTCACTCGCCGTGAAGCGCCCGAGGTGCGCGCGAGGTGCCGGTCACTCACCGTGGACCGCATCGCGCAGCCCAGCGAGTCCGCTCCGCTCGCGCAGCTCGGGAGGTCCACTCCGAACCCCACTCCGAGGCTGGGCTCATCGGCCGGAGCTTCACCTGCGCGACGACTGAACATAAAATCAGCCTTCGCAGCCCATGCGCCCCTACGTCCCCCTCACGGTGAAGAGCAACTTCTCGTTCCTCGAAGGCGCGAGCCACCCGGACGAGCTCGTCGAGCAAGCCCACGCGCTCGGCCTGCCCGCGCTCGGCCTGTGTGATCGCAACGGCGTCTACGGAGTGGTGCGAGCCCACGTCGCGGCCAAGAAGGTCAGCCTGCCGCTGATCCTCGGCGCCGAGCTGACGATCGGCGAGATACCCGAGGAGCTGTTCGCGAGCACCCCCACGAGCAACCGCAAGCGCAAGCCCGGCAAGCTGGAGGAGCGCACGAGCGTGGTGCTGCTGGCCGAGACGCGCGGCGGCTGGGCGCGGCTCTGTCGACTCTTGTCGATCGCCCACACGCGCGGCCCCAAGGGCCAAGCGCTGCTGACCCTCGATGAGCTGGCCGGCGACGCGGCCACGGGTGTCTACGATGAAGCGGCCAACATGCCCGCGCCGAGTGAGCGCGTGGGCGAGGGCTTGATCGCGTTGATCCGCGATCCCGAGCACCTCGCGGTGCTGGCCGAGGCCTGGGGACGCGACCGCGTCTACGCGCTGATCAGCCGTCATCATCGCGCCGAAGAGCTGGCCCGCGAGGACGCGATTCGTCGCGCTGCCCTGCGCTGTCGGGTCCCGTGCGTGGGCGCGACCGATGTGCTCTACCACTCCCCTGCCCGCCGCCCGCTGCAGGACACGCTCGCGTGCATTCGCGGCGGCGTCACGTTGGCCGAGGCTGGGTTGATCATTCGTGGCAACGCCGAGCATGCGCTCGAGTCGACCCACGCGATGCGCGAGCGCTTCGCCGACGCGCCCGATCTGCTCGATCGCACGCTCGAGATCGCGGCGCGCTGCAAATTCTCGCTCGATCAGATCCGCTACGTGTACCCCGGCGAGCACCTCCCGACCGGCGTCAGCGAGGGCGATCACCTGCGCATGCTGACCTTGCTCGGCGCCGAGCAGCGCTACCCGAGCGGGATCCCAACCGACGTCCGCGAGCAGCTCGAGCGCGAGCTCGCGTTGATCGCCGAGCTCGACTACGGCGGCTACTTCCTCACGATGAAAGAGATCGTCGAGTTCTGCCGGCGGCAGAGCATCTTGTGTCAGGGACGCGGCAGCGCGGCCAACAGCGCGGTCTGTTATGTCCTGGGCATCACCGCGGTCGATCCGGTGCGGATGGATCTGCTGTTCGAGCGCTTCTTGAGCCGCGAGCGGGCCGAGCCGCCCGACATCGATCTCGACATCGAGCATGAGCGCCGCGAGGAGGTCATCCAGTGGGTCTATCAGCGCTGGGGTCGACGGCACGCGGCGATGGTCACCAACGTGATCCGCTACCGCGCGCGCTCGGCCGTGCGCGAGGTCGCCAAGGTGCTCGGCATGCCGCAGACGGCGATCGATCGAGTGGCCAAGCTGCTCGGCCACTGGGGGGCCAACATCGACGGCAAGCTGCTCGAGACCGTCGGCCTCGATCCCGCGCAGCCGACCCACCAGCACCTGCTGCGGCTGACCAGCGAGTTGCTCGACTTTCCGCGCCACATCTCGATCCACCCGGGCGGGTTCTTGCTCGGCAGCGAGCCGGTCGACTCGATGGTCCCGATCGAGCCAGCCAGCATGGACGGGCGCACGGTGATCCAGTGGGACAAGTACGATGTCGAGGATCTCGGGCTGTTCAAGGTCGACCTGCTCGCGCTCGGATCGTTGACCTGCATCCGCAAGTGCCTGGCGCTGATGCGCGAGCACGACGGCATCGAGCTGGAGATGGCGACGATCCCCGCGGACGACAAGCCCACATTTGATCTGCTGTCGCGCGGCGACACGGTCGGCGTGTTTCAGGTCGAGAGCCGCGCGCAGATGGCCATGCTCCCGCGCCTGCGTCCGCAGAAGTTCTACGATCTGGTGATCGAGGTCGCGATCGTGCGGCCCGGGCCGATCCAGGGCGACATGGTCCACCCGTACCTGCGCCGCCGCAAAGGCCAGGAGAAGGTCGAGTTCCCGCACCCCAAGCTCGAGCGCGTGCTGGCCAAGACCTACGGCGTGCCGATCTTTCAAGAGCAGGTGATGAAGCTGGCGATCGCGGTCGCCGACTACACGCCGGGCGAGGCTGATCAGCTGCGTCGCGACATGGCCGCGTGGCGCTCGAGCGGGCGCATCGATCAGCACCACGAGCGGCTGGTCTCGCGGATGATCGCCAATGGCATCGACGCCGAGTTTGCCGAGCGGGTGTTCCAGCAGATCCGAGGCTTCGGCGAGTACGGGTTCCCGGAGAGCCACGCGGCTTCGTTCGCGCTGATCGCCTGGGTGACCGCGTGGCTGCGCACGCATCAGCTGCCGGCGTTCACCTGCGCGCTGCTCAACGCGCAGCCGATGGGCTTCTACTCGCCGGCGACGCTGGTCGAGGACGCGCGGCGGCACGGCGTCGAGGTCCGGCCGATCGACGTGCGCCGCAGCGAGTGGGACTGCACGCTCGAGCCACGCACGATCGAAGGCGGCGGCGGTGGGCCGCGGCCGCACGATCGCTTCGCGCTGCGCATGGGCCTGCGTTGGATCAAGGGCTTTCACATCGCCGACGCGAAGCAGCTCTTGAATGCTCGCGCGCGCAAGGCCGGGCAACCGTGGCGCGACCTCGACGAGTTCGTGCGCGAGACCGGGCTGCAGAAGCGACCGCTGCAATTGCTGGCCGAGTCGGGCGCGCTCGAGGGCTTCGATCGGGCCCCGCGTCCGCTCGGCGACACCACCAGCACGCGCCGCGACGCAGCCTGGGCGGTTCGCGGCGCGCTCGCTCGCGCCGACGATCGCCTGCCGATGCGCGCCGACGCGAGCGCGGTCCAGCCAGCCTTCGCTCGCCTCGATCACGGCGAGGCGATGGGCTGGGACTATCGCACCAGCTTGCACAGCAGCCGCGGCCATCCGCTCGAGCTGCTCCGCGACCAACTCGAGCGCCAGGGCATCCCCAACGCCGAGGGGCTCGAGTCGCTCAATGACGGTCGCAAGGTCCGCTACGTCGGGCTGGTGATCTGCAGGCAGTCCCCGGGGACGGCCAGCGGCGTCACCTTCTGCACGCTCGAGGACGAGAGCGGCTTCGTCAACCTGGTGATCTGGCGGCAGGTGTTCGAGCGCCACGCGGTCTTGGTCCGCACCGCGCCGCTGCTCGGCGTCGATGGCCGCATCCAGCGATCGGAAGGCGTCACGCACCTGATCGCCGACCAGCTGTGGGAGCCGGACGTCGAGCTCGCGCTCGAGGGCACCCGCAGCCGCGACTTCCATTGAGTGGACCGCGCGCGCATGAGCCTCCGGGTAGGATGCCGCGCCGCGCGTCGTACCTGCGTACACCTTGTCGCCAAAAAAGTGCCGTATAGTACTTCAAAATGGCCCCTTTGCTGAAACTAGGTATTGTATAGTTGCCTCGCGATGCCCTCCCGGAGGGCGGAACAACTCCATAGTTGTTCGGATCTCCAGCCGACCATCCGCGATCAACTATGGAGTCGATCGCGGATGGCCCCCCGGTCGCGCGGACAACTATGGAATAGGCCCGCGCTGGCCACCCCCCATCGCGAGGCAACTCCATAGTTGTCGCCGCGGGCGGCCGGCCACTCGCGACCTACTCCGTTCTCGATCGCGACTGCCACCCCCCCACGCGGAAGCAACTATGGAGTAGGCAAAATCGCGCATGCCCGGCGGCGGACCTATTCCCGAATACCCCGAACCTCGACCACCCCCATCGCGGCACAACTATGGAGTACCTCGAGCGAGCGCGCGTGGAGATCGGATCGAGTCCGTTCTCGATCGCGGATGGGGAGCCCGATCCCGGACCGACTGTGTTCTCGATCCCGCGTCCAGGCGCGATCGAGACTGCGCGTCTGTTCATCTAAAAGTTTGCAATCGTTTCAGAACTTAAGTGCTAGTGTTTCTCTGCTGTAACAAAGCCGAGGTTCACGATGCACTTTCGCCTGATCCGTCGAGATCTCCGTGCCACCCTGATCGCCGCTGCCGGGACCCTGGTGACCGTCCTGCTCAATGGCCC
>DATLLB010001107.1:0-3629 GCA_035538075.1 Enhygromyxa sp. | reverse complement strand
GCCTGCGCGCGCAAGCAATTCAACGTCTGGTCGGTCGCGCGCATCCACGAAGCGCTCGCGCTCTACTTTGGGCGGCCGGCTGGCGAGCGCGATGCCGAGACCGGCTTCTATCCCGAGGGCAGCGTGCTGCATGCCGCGGTGATGTCGGCGTTCGTGCTGTGGCAGCGCGCGCAGGCCAAGCCCGACGATTTCGAGGTGGTTGCCAGCGAAGACGGGCCGCAAGGCTAGCGCGTCAGCCGATCGAGCACGACGTCGAGTTCGGCCATGTCGACGGGCTTCGTCAGGTGATCGTCAAACCCGGCCTCGGCGGAGCGCCTGCGATCATCCGGTTGTCCGTAGCCGGTCAGCGCGATCAAGAGCGTGTGCCGTAGCGACGCGTCCTCGCGGACCGCACGCGCGACGTCGTAGCCGCTCATGCCGGGCAGGCCCAGATCGCAGAGGACCACGTCGGTGCTCTGCGTGCGGAGGAACTCGAGCGCCGCGGCGCCGGTCTCGACCACGCTGACTCGATGGCCGAGCGTCTGCAGCAGCGCATGAAGCGTTTGTCCGGCGTCGACATTGTCTTCGACGATGAGAATGCGTCGACTGGTGAGCGCGGCCGACGGTTTCGCGCGCGGCAGGACCAGCGGGGGAGCGACCAGCGGCAGGCGGACCTCGAACTCGGCGCCAGCACCTCGTCCTGCGCTGCGGGCCTGGACAGTTCCGCCATGCAGCTCGATCAGGCCCCTGGCCAGCGCGAGCCCCAGCCCGAGGCCACCGTCGCCACGGTGAATCTCCTGCGTCGCTTGCTGAAAGGGCTCGAACACGCGCTCGAGCATCTCCGGCTCGATGCCGATCCCGGTGTCGCAAATGCGAAGCGAGGCGACATCGTCGAGCTGGCGCAGGATCACGTCGATGCGACCGGGCTTGCCGGTGAACTTGATCGCGTTGCCGAGCAGATTGTCGAAGATCTGCGCCAAGCGGACACGATCGGCGAATACCCACAGGGGCTTGGTCGGGAAATCGCCATGCAGCTCGAGATCGCGGGCCTCGATCTGCGCCGCGCGATCCTGCACGAGCACAACCAGAATCTCGCACAGATCGAGCGTCTCTCGATCGAGGCGGATCTTGCCCTGCGCGATGCGGGAGACCTCGAGCAGGCCATCGACCAAGCGGGTCATGTGCGCCGACTGCCGCTCCAGCACGCCCTGGGTTCGCAGCAGGCGAGCATCTTCGGGGGCGATCAGCTTCAACAGCTGTGTGGCGGTGTGAATGGCCGCCAATGGGTTGCGTAGCTCGTGGCCGAGCATGGCGAGAAACTCGTCTTTGCGGCGATTGGCCTCGCTGAGCTCGGCGTTGAGCCGCTGCAATTCCTGCTCGGCATGCTTGCGCTCGTGCACGTCGATCACCGAGCCGATGTAGCCGAGGAACTCGCCGTCGTCGTCAAAGCGAGGTCGGGCAGTGTCGAGCATCCAGCGGTGCTCGCCGTCGGCCTGGCGCACCCGATAGTAGAACGAGAAGCTCTCGTGCCGCGCGGCGGCGCCGAGGAAGTCTTGCTTGGCGCGAGCCCGATCATCGGGGTGAAGCGCCTGCGTCCAGCCCAGCCCCAAGCCCTGCTCGAGCGTCTGCCCGGTGAGCTCGTACCAGCCGCGGCTGAGGAACGTGCATTGGTGCGTGGGATCGGTGATCCACAGCGTGGCGGGTGCGGTGTCGGCCATACTCTTGAAGCGTTGCTCGCTCTCGCGCAGGCGCTCCTGTGTCTCCTTGAGATCGTGAATGTCGGTGGCGGTGCCGAACCATTGCAGCCCCTCGACGCAGTGGGCTCGGCTGAGGTGCCAGCGATAGTTGCCATCCGCCATGCGCACGCGATGCTGGCATTCGTAGACGCTGCCCTGGGCAACCGCCTGCGCCCACGCCGTCAGCGTGGTCTGCAGATCGTCGGGGTGCACGACGGCTTGCCAGCTCCACAGGCCGTCGGCTATCACTCGAATCCCGGCATAGCGGGACGCCTTCGAATTGTAATAGGTCGCCAGGCCCTCGCGGTTCGCCATCCACACCAGCTGCGGCAGCGCGTCGGCCAGCTGGCGGAAGCGCTCCTCGCTGCGGTGCACGGTCTCGGCAGCAAGCTTGCGCTCCGTGATGTCGGCCACGACGCCAACCAGCCGCTCGTCGTGCACATCGGCCACGAACTCGACCCACCGCTGCTCGCCATCCGACCTCCGGTAGATGCGGCAGACAAAGTGAAATTCGCCGTGGTGCTGCGCGACCGCATCGAGCGCGCGCGCGAAGCCGTCGCGGTCGTCGGGATGCAGACAGGAGGCTTCGAATTGCCGGCGGCTGACGGCGCCATCCACAGGCGAAATGCCAAAGATGGCGTACATGCGGGCATTGTCCCAGGTTGCACGATCGGCGCGAAGATCCCACTCGAACACGCCGAGATTCGCTGCACGAGCGGCGACTCGCAGGCGCTGCTCGCTCTCGCGCAGTGCGTCGCTCTTCATGTTCGTGCTGCTAGCTGGCGTCATGATCGGCCGCAAGTCCGACATGGCCGCGACGCGTCAGGCGTCACGCTCGCCGGCCCGCAATCACGTCAATCAGGCCGCCTCGAGCTCGAGCGGCGTGGATGCGTGGAAGAGCTCGACGAGCGCAGCCTCGGAGGCGTCGGCGGACAGCCACAGCCGCGCGGACTCAGGCGCGAGCACGATCGGCATTCGATCATGAAAGCGCCCGAGCTCGGCCTGCGCCTCGACGGTCAGGATCGTGCACGAACGCAGGGTGGTCCCGTCGAGCTCACGCTCGGTCCACAGCCCCGCGAGGGCGAACAACGGCTGACCCGGCACCCGCACGAACACGCGCTCGTTGGCCGCATCGTCACGTCGCACCCAAAAGCCGCTGGCCGGCAGCACGCAGCGGCGGCTGCCGAAGTACTTCTTGAATTTGCGCGGCGCCGTCTCGGCGCGGACGTTGTATTGCGGCGGCTGATGCAGCGGTCGCGCCATCCAGCTCGGCGCCAGGCCCCAGCGCGCGCGATCGAGGAGCAGCCCGCTGTCGCTGCGACGGACGATCGGCACGCTCGCGGTCGGCATGAACGCAGCGGGCAGGTCGGTGGGGATCGTCTCGACGACGAGGTCGAGCAAGCTGGCCCAGCTGCGCCAGTCGTGTTCGTCGGTCCCGGTCACATAGCGGCCGCACATGCGCCGCAGTGTAGCGCCGCGTGGCGGACCACCCGCCGGCAAACTCGGTGAAATCAGCCCTGATTTTCGCCGACCGCGACCGTCGCTGGTCGAGACCGATCCCACTCGCTACTCTCCGCGTGGTGATCGAGCAGCGCTCGCCCAAGCCCACGCCCGCGCGGGCCAAGGTCGTGGCCAGCTTCTACCTGGGCCTCGCGCTGGTCGGCTTCCTGTGGCACGCGATCTCGCAGGAAGACAACGACTTCTGGCGAGCGGCCGACACCACGGTGATCGAGCTTCTGTGGACGCCCGTGCTGGGGCTCGCGCTGGGGCTGGTGGTGGTGGCGGGGTTTCGCGTGCTCGAGCGGTGGTTCGCGTGGTTGCCGGCGCTGCATCGCGAGTTTCGCTCGATCCTCGGGCGACCGTCGGGCAGCGAGATCCTGCTGCTCGCAGCCGCGAGCTCGCTCGGTGAGGAAA
>DATLLB010001106.1:0-3478 GCA_035538075.1 Enhygromyxa sp. | reverse complement strand
TTACCGAGAGCCCGGCCGGCGGGCGCCCGCCAGAGAATTTTCTCTGACAGGCGCCCTCGGCCGGGCTCTCGCGCGAGAACTTTCTTTCGACTGCGCCCGGCGGCGGGCGGCCGCCAGAGAATTTTTTCACCGGGGTGCCCTCGGCCGGGCAGGCTGGAAAGAAAATTCTCACCGGGGTGCCCTCGGGCAGGCAGGCCGGAAAGAATTTTTTCACCGGGGTGCCCTCGGCCGGGCAGGCCGGAAAGAAAATTCTCACCGGGGTGCCCTCGGCCGGGCAGGCCGGAAAGAAAATTCTCACCGGGGTGCCCTCGGCCGGGCACCACTGTAAGAATTGGCGCCCATCGAGGCCGAATTCGGGGCTTTTTACTATCAGCGGTCTCACCCCGGAGCGCTCGACGCCGGCCTCAGCAGAGGCCGAAATGCGCGAGACCGCGCGTGATCATCCAGGAGATCACCCTCGCGGTCCGCGCCTCCCGGTAGATCACTCGGCGAGGTAGCCGAGCTCGAGCGAGACCGTCGGCTTGGAGAGCGTCACGCGATCGACCTCGCCGTTGCCGTTGGTGGGGATCGGGAACTCGAGCCGGAACTGCGTGTTCGCTCGGCCCTGCGCGTGATCGTCGACGACCGCAGCGGTGACGTCGTGCGACTTGATCTCCAGCGTCGGGTTGTCGGAGAAGACCCCGAGGTCGCTGATCGCCGGAGCATCGAACGCCTGCGAGCCGAGCATGAACACGACGTCGAGCAGGTGGATCTCGCCGAGCCCGGGGAGCGGTCCGTAGGGGCTCCCACTCACGGTCGTTTGCTCGGCCGACAGCTCGGCCGACACGATCGCCTCGAGGGTCGGAGGCAACGCGGGCAGCTCGAAGGTCAGCACGCCCTTTTGTTGGGTGTCACCTTGGACATCGCCAGCGTAAACCTGGCTGGCGTTGATGTTGGAGCCCGGCTGATACGCCATGCCCGTCATCTCGTCGACGGGAGCGATCTGCATGACCACGTGCCGCCAGGTGAAGAAGCTCGAGCTCACCGGAGCCTCGAGCGTGTTGCCGGCGAGGTCCTCGGCGGTGACATCGATGGTGAACGCGTACTCGAGCGCCTGCGTGGTCTCGTAGGTGGCGCCCATTCCATACGCGAGCGGCTCGTTCGGCACGATCGTCAGCTCGGTGTCGTTCGCGTTCCACTGCATGACCACGCCGGTGATGTCCGCCGATTGCCAGGCCGCCTGCGTCGAGACCCTGTCCATCGGCTCGCTGAAGGTGATGACGACGTTGACGTCCGACCCCACGCCCGTCGCTGCGTCCTCGGGCGAGACCGAGACGATGCTCGGCGGCGTGGTGTCGGGTTCGTCTCCGGTCTCCGTCTCGCTCTCATCCGTGGTCGGCGAGTCGGTCTCGTCGTCGGTCTCGTCGGTCGACGGGTCCTCGTCCGACTCGCTCTCCGGACCGCTCGTGCTGGTGTCGGTGTCCGAACCGGGCGGGACTTCGCTGAAGCAAGCGACCGGCGAGAGCAAGGCGGACGAGATCAACAATTGGCGTGTGGTCGGCATGGGAAACCCAGACGTTCATCATACCCCGGCTCAAGCAGCCATCAACGCGTCCGGCAGCCGTCGCAGCCGAGCCGCGAACGCGACCGCCTCGACGCCGATCGGTGCGCTCGGATCGATCGCCGGATCGAGATCGCCAATCGTCCGCGCCACCCGACGCAGCCGATGGATCGCCCGCATGCTCAAGTTCCGCCGCTGGGCGAGCCCGAGCAGCAGCTTGTGAGCGTCGGGTGTCAGCGGACACAGCCGCTCGATCGCCTGATCGACGGCCGCGATCTCGGCGTTGCGCTCCCACGGCGTCGCGGCCAGGCGCTCGCTCTGCCTTGCGCGCGCAGCCACGATCCGCTCGCGCACGCTGCCGCTCGACTCGCCAAACGGCGCGTTGGCCAGCTCCTCGCGGGTCAGCGGCGTGACCGGAACCACCAGATCCATGCGATCGAGAAACGGCCCCGACACGCGATTCTGATAGCGCTGCACGGCCGAGGGGCTGTCGGTGCAGACCCGCTCGGGGTGGCCCAGAAACCCGCACGGGCACGGGTTCATCGCGGCCATCAATTGAAAGCGGGCGGGGTAGTGCAGCGCGTAGCGAGCCCGCACGATCGTCACCGCGCCGTCTTCGAGCGGCTCGCGGAGCCCCTCGATGCACGCACGCGGAAATTCGGGCAGCTCGTCGAGGAACAGCACACCACGATGCGCCAGGCTGACCTCGCCCGGTCGCGGCGGGTTGCCGCCGCCGAGCAGGCCTGCGACCGACACGGTGTGATGCGGCATGCGGATCGGCGGACGCATGATCAGCCCTTCCGGAATTTGCCGACGCGCGACGCCGTGGATCTTCGTGACCTCGAGCGCGTCCTCGCGGCCGAGCGGCGGCACCAGCCCGGGGATCCGCCGCGCGAGCATGGTCTTGCCGACGCCGGGCGGCCCATGCAGCAGCAGGTTGTGGCCGCCCGCGAGCATGATCTCCACCGCCTTGCGCGGCAGCGCGAGCCCGCGAATGTCGGCGAGATCCGGCACGCCGCCGGGCGGATCGTTGGCCGGCGGGAGCAGCAGCCCGTCGACGAAGACCGGCTCGATCGGCGACTCGTCCCGCAGCTGCGCGACCAGGCCCGGCAGATCATGCACGGCGACGATCTCGAGCCCGGGGATCATCGCCGCCTCGCGAGCGCTGTCGGTCGCGACGATCAGCCGCGTGAAGCCAGCCCTGCGCGCCGTGTCGGCGACGATCAAGGTGCCCACCGCCGCGCGCAGGGTCCCATCCAGCGCGAGCTCGCCCCACAGCATCGTCCGCGCCAGGCTGTCGCTCGAGATCACCCCGTGGCTGGCCAGCAGCGCGCACGCGATCGCGAGGTCGCAGCCTGGGCTGTCCTTGCGGTGCTCGACCGGCGCGAGGTTGACGATCTGCTTGCGTGGCGGGATCGCATGCCCGCAATTCGTGAGAGCCACCCGCACGCGCTCGCGCGCCTCGTCGGCGGCTCCGCTGAGCTGCCCCACGATCGTCAGACAAGGCAGCCCGAGGCCGACGTCGGCCTCGACGGTGATCACATAACCCTCGACGCCGAGGATCCCTGCGGAGTAAGTGCGACACAGCATCGCGCGGCAGCAAGTGCGATGGCCATGCCGCGATGCCGACTCGTGATCACGCGGACTTGCGACGCGCGAAGAAATTCTTCGTGGCCCGCCGGTTGGCCAGCGTCCCGCCGGCTGGCCACCCTGCGTGGCCCGACTGCGGGCCGACGTCGCTCACGGGCTCGCCAGGCCGACCAGCGCGAGCCCTTCGCTGGTGCTCGCGCACACGAACCCGGTCTTGCCGAGCGCGAGGAAGTCGACGGTGTTCGGCGGGACCTCGACCCACGTGTTCGGCTCGTCGAAGTCCCAGGACTCGCCCGGCGCGACGCCGATCAGGGACACGAGCGCGTCGACGCTCGACAGGCCGTAGAT
>DATLLB010001105.1:0-4968 GCA_035538075.1 Enhygromyxa sp. | reverse complement strand
GCTGCCGGTCGTCGCTCGGTCGGCGCGTCGATGGGCCTCGTCATCGGCCACGCGCCAGCGTGCGTCGGCCTCGGTCTCGGCTTGCTCGACGGTTTGCTCGGCCTGGCGCTCGGCCTCGTCGCGGATCCGAGTCGCGCGCTCGGCCCCGTCCGTGCTGATGCGATCGGCCTCGCGCTCGCGGGCGTCGCCATGCTCGTCGAGCTCGCGTCGCAGCGACTCGCGCTGTGCGTCGACTCCCTCGGAGACGCGGGTCGAGAGCTCCTCGCGGCTGTCGCTCTGCTCGCGACACTGCCGATCGAGGTCGGCTTGCGACTGCTCGATCTCGGCGTCGACTTCGGCTTGGGTGTCGCGTTGGCGACGTAGCTCCGCTTCGCGCGGATCGAGGTCACGCTCGGCCACGGGCGCGACCTCGGCCAGCGCGATCATGCCGACGTTGCGATCGGTCGGGATGCGATCGAGCTGCTGCTCCTCGACGACAGTCGCCGCGTCGAACTCCGGCGGACGCAGCGAGCTCTCGAGGTCGTCATGCCCGAGCGTCGGATCGCGGTGCGGCGCGAGGTTGCCTTCGCCAAAATCTCGCTGGGCGCGTTGCTTGGCCTGCGTGCGCTTTTGTTGCTGCGCTCGCTGGAAGTCGGCCAGCGAGTCGCGGGTGTGGGCGCGCGACTCCTCGGATTCTTCGCTGACCCGCGGCGCGGGCTCGACCGACGCAGGGCCGTCGGCGAGGCTCTGGGCGAGCGGCCCCGCCAGCTCCGCGCGCCGACTGCTGCGTGCTCGTTCGTCCTCGGGCGTCTCGTCGTGCGCAGGCGCTGGTCGTTCGGGCGCGATCGTGCGGATGACGTCGCCGCGCGCTCGGGTCAGCGCGTCATCCTCGGTCCGCGCTCGCGCGGGCGTGTCCGGTGTCGCCGGCAGCGACCGCGTGGGCTCGATCTCGGCGTGGCCAAGCGTGCCGCTCTCGTGCGGCTCTCGACCCTCGGCGACGGCGAGCGACGAGCACGGCCTCGCCTCGGTGTCTTCGAGCTCGCCGGAGCCGGCCTCCCACGCTGCCTGTACGCGGCCGAGGAATCCCTCGTACTCGGCGCGCGGGTTGATCACACACGCCCCGCCCTCGCGCGGCTCCTCGATCGGCTCGGCCTCTCGCTCGGTGGTCTCGGCCTCGGTCTCGGTCGTCCGTGTGGCCGTGCCCGCTTCGGTGAGCGCGGGCTCGGGCTCGGCCGCGGGCACGATCCGCAGCGCTCGTCCACGCGGCCGCGATCGCGGCTGGACGGGCGCGGGCGCGGGCTCGAGGAGCTCGGGCGTTCGCGCGACTCGAGCCGGCTCGGGCGTCGACTCGCGCGACTCGGCCTCGCTCGACTCGTCTTCGGCGTCGAGCTCGGACTCCTCGACTGGCTCGACCGCACGGCTGTCAGCAAGCGGCTCGATGGCCTCCTCTTCGTCGATGGGCTCGCCGTCCACCGTCTCGGCGAGCTCGTCGGCGACGGGCTCGACCTTCGCCTCGCCCTCGGCCTCGAGCTCGACATCGGGCTGGTCCTCACGCTCGGGTTCGGCCGCGCTGGTGTCGAGCTTCGTGATCTCCAGCGTCGGCGCGACGAGGTCCAACGCGAAGGCCCCAGTCGCGCGACGCATGATTCGCTCGCGCGTGCTGAGCCCGGCGGTCACGCGCGCGGGCAAGCCAGCCGCGAAGCGCTGGGTGTTGAGCTCGGCCTCGAGCTCGCCCGGCTCGTTGGGACGCGAGACCGACTCGTGGGCCGAGCCGACCGCGAGCCCGCCGGAACCACCTTGCTGAGCCACATGCGTGAGCTCGTGAACCAGCAGCCGATCGCCGGCCGGGCTGCCCGGCTGATAGCGACCAGGCGCGAAGCAGATGTGCTCGCCGTGGGTGAACGCCTCGGCACCGTGGCGCTGTGCGGCACCAGCCGCTTGGTCGCCGACATGCACGCGCACGCGATCGAAGTTGCGCCCGAAGAAGCTCGACATTCGGGCGCGGGTGCTGGCGGGCAGCGGCTGCCCGCCAGCTTGTGGGATCGCAGGAGCGCGCGCGTCCACGCAGGTCGACGACGACGCGTGCGTGACCTTGACGGCTGTCGCAGGCTGCACGCGTGCGCGCGTCGCCGAGCTTGGGGCGGCCTTGGCCGCGGTGGCGCGTTGCGTGGACACGACGGCTCACAGCTTGACGTTGGGCGCGAGGATCGGGTTCGAGTTGTTGGCGATGATGTACGAGTTGTAGTAATCGGCCATGTTGAGCGTCGCGATGCTGTATGCGTTCACCTCGTAGCTGTTGGCGCCGATGAACTGCGCCCGATTCCCGATCACCTGGATCCGCGACGCGGTGCTGACATTGCGAAATTCATCGTATTGCGACCCCTCATCCCATGGCGGATCTTCCAGATTATCGGCGCAATAGCCGATGACCAGGATGTTCGACCAATTGTGGCAGACCTGCACGTGAAAATCGGCTTCCCAGTCGCCGTTCACGATCTCGGGCAGCACCCGCAGCGCGCCGCTGTTGCCGTCGCCGTAGACGCGGTTGCCGTTGACCTGCGCGCGCGCCTCGTAGTTCCCTTGCCTGATGCCGTCGATGATGCAGGCGTCCTGGATCAGCCCGCCATTGACGCGCGACTCGATGACGTTGTCGCAGAACACCAGGTCCATCGGATCCTTGACCAGGATGGCCCCGCGGAACAGGTTGTTGCGCACGATCGCCCGGCCGACGTCGACGATCTGTGACTGCCCCGGACCAAACTCGTTGCCGATGATGCGCGGCCCGAGCTCGGGGTCGCCGGTCCCGATCAGGCTCAACCCGCTCAGATCGTGACCCGACACGCTCTTGACCACGTTGTCCTGGATGGTCACGTCGCTGGTGTTCACGGCCTCGATCGCGGTCATCTCTTCGATGCACTCGATGGTGTTCCCGCGCACGATGACGCCCACGCCATCGATGATTTGCACGGCCACGCCGTTGTAGCCATGCACGATGTGATTGTCGTTGACGTGGATGTTCACGCCCTCGACGAACACCGCCGAGGTCTGGCGCCAGGACACCTTGTTTCCGGTCAGCACCATGCTGCCCTCGCTGGTGTCGAGCCGCCGCAGGCGAACACCAGGAAAGATCGGCTGGCCGATCTCGTAGACCAGATTGTCGGCGATCAGCACGTCGCGGAAGAGAATGTCGCCGCCACCATCCGGGCCGACGTCGATGCCACGCTGGGCCCCGAGCACGATGTTGCCGAGCACCTGCACACCCTCGGCGCGCATGGGCGGTCCATAGTAGACGGCCGTAATCTCGAGCCCGCCGCCGCCGCTGCCGACCAGCAAGCTGTCGCTGATGCTGACCATGCGCGCGTCGATGTTGATGACGACCGCGTCGCCGCCAGCGACGACCCGACTATCCTCGATGGCGCTGTTGCACAGGCGATTGAGCATCACCGCGCGGCTGCCCCCATAGATGTCGCAGGTGGTCAACCGCGAGTCCCAGATCTCGTCGGCGAACAGCGTGAAGTTGCCGCTCAAGCGCGTGTTCTCGAGCTTGGCATTGCTGATCACGTGTCCGAGCAACGCGCTGCCGCCAGCGGCCGGACTGGGCTGCCACGCGACCGCCAGCGCGCTGGCGGGCGTGGCCACGAGGGCCGCGATACCGGGAATGTCACCTGACTGCAGGCCATCGCCGAGCAACGAGTCGCGCAGATGCAGCTCGCCGATCCAGTGGCAGGACAGCGCGGCGATCGATGCCCGGATGGCCGTACGCTCGATCAGCAGGCGTCGCATCACGAAGCCACGAATGCCGAGCTCCGCGAGCATCGTGCAGTCGTGCAGCTCGAGCAGTACGGCGCCCGGCGGCAGCATCGGCGGGTTGGGATAATTCATCGGCTCGAGCCCGCCTGCGATGTTGATCGGTACGAGCGACGCTGCCGGATCGCCGATCGCAACCGCGCCGGGGCCATCGACCACGAACGCGCAGTGTCGCGCCCGCAGGCTGCTGTTGGCCCAGAATTCGACCTGAATGGCGACGCCCGCGGGGCTGTGCAGGATCAGGTTGTCGAGCGTCAGGCTCGCAGCATTGTTGACGATCAGGAGCGGCCCAGCGTAGGACGAAGCATTGGTGATGATCGTGCCGTCGCAGCCGCGAATCACCAGCTCGCCGGTGATGTTCAAGCTCGGGATGTCGAGCGCCGCACCAAATTCATAGGTGCCCTTGGCCAGGCACAGCACGCCGCCTTCGGGCAGCTCGCGCTCGATCAATTCCTTGATCAGGATCTGGTCGTCGACGCCCTCCGGATGACAAGTCGAGAACACGACCTTGCAGCAGCCGCTGCGGGCGTAGAGCTCGTCGATCGCCTCCTGCACGGTGTCGGCGGTCGAGCACACCGAGCTGCCGTCGTAGCCGATGTCATCGGCCATGCTCGCGCACAGGCTCGCGAAGCGATCGTCGGGCCATTCGGTGACGGTCACTGGAGCACCCGTGGTGTTCGGGAGCTCGAGCAGGGCCAGCGGCGCGAAGCGACGCTCGGGCCCGTGGGCGACGCTCGGCCACGCGCCGTTGTCGTGGTGCGTGAGCACCCGCGCCTCGTAATTCCACCAGTCGCCGACGTCGAAGCGCGCGCCTGCGAGGGTAACCTCGATGCCGGACTCGATCTCGTGCGTCGCCCCGTCGGCGCCGTCAATGAGGCCGTGCCAGCGACGTAGGATCACGCGCTGGTCTGGTTCGTATTGGGTCGGAGGCAAGCTCACCGGTGAGCTGGGATCGGCGACCTGGCGCAGAGCGAAGACCGGGCGGCCGTAGCTGTCGGGCTCCTGAGCCACGAGCACCGCGAGCACGCCTGCCTGGCGGGCGGGCGGGGTGAAGGTCCCGTCGAGCGCGATCACGGCGTCGCCACCCGGCATCGGGTAGCTCGGCACATCGCCGAGCTCGACGATGTCGCTGAGCACCTCGACCAGGTCGCCGTCGCGCAGGGCCGAGTCGGTCGCGACCGT
>DATLLB010001104.1:0-4501 GCA_035538075.1 Enhygromyxa sp. | reverse complement strand
GAGTAGATCCGTGCGCCGTTGCTCGATTGCCTTCGCGTTCGTGTGCCTCGCCTGCACCGCTGATCCCAAGCCCGGCAGCGAGGCCGAGTCGAGCGAGAGCGAGAGCGACAGTGGCGAGAGCGAGACCGGTGAGCTTGGGCCGCTGCTGCTCGGCGAGCCGACGATCGTCCACCACCCCAAGCAGCCGATGGTCATCGACGTGATCGTCGAGCTCGACGCCCCCGGCACCGGCAACCTGATCCACACGCAGGACGACGGCGTCGCCGTGGTCTTGCTCGAGCCGGCCGCGGGCGAGCCTGCGACCACGCTGCACTTTCGCGTGCGCGGGCTGGCACCTGCCAGCGAGCACCCGCTCTCACTCGCCGTCGAGGAGGCCGACGGCGAGCGCAGTGGCTCATGGTCCGGCAGCGTCACCACCAACGAGCCGCTGCCGGGCTTCATCGCCACCTTCGCGCTCGACACCGCCGACGCCGACCTGGTCAGCAACGACATGCGGCTGTTCGACATCACCGCGCTCTACACCACCGACGCCTCCGGCCTCGCGCTGGTCGACAGCGACGGCATCACGCGCTGGTACATCGGCGACGTCGACGGCTACACCGATCTCACCGACGTGTGGAGCGGCGTGCGGCTGCGCCCCGACGGCAGCATCTCCTACACGCACCGCGACCTCGCGGTGGTCATGAACGAGCTCGGCGAGGTGCTGACGCAGGTCAGCGCCGAGACCGTCGGCGCGCCCGCGGGCTTCCACCACGATCTCGAGGAGCTGCCCAACGGCAACTTCATCGGGCTCAGCTACTCGTTCGCCGACGTCGACTACGAGGGCGAAGGCACGCTGCACGTCGCCGGCGACATGCTCTACGAGTTCACCCCGGCCGGCGAATTGGTCTGGAGCTGGAACACCTTCGATCACCTCGATCCGCAGCGGCGCCGCGACGGGTTCTTCATCCCGCAGATGATCGGCAACCCGCTGACTGGCCAGGACGGCCACGACTGGACCCACGGCAACGGCATCGTCTACCGGGCCGCCGACGACACCATCCTGCTGTCGATGCGCCACCAGGACTGGGTCATCGCGATCGATCACGCGACCGGCGAGGTCCTGTGGCGGCTCGGTGACGAGGGCGACTTCACGCTGCTCGGCGACGAGTACTGGTTCTTCCATCAGCACTCGCCCGAGTGGCAGCCCGACGGCAGCCTGATGCTGTACGACAACGCGGTCGGCAACCCCGAGCGACCCGACAGCGAGGCGCACTCGCGAGCGGTCCGCTACATGCTCGACTTCGACGCGATGACCGCGACCAAGGTCTGGGCCGACGACGATCCGCCGTTCATCTCGGCGCTGGCCGGCGACGCCGATCGTACGTCCGACGGCCACGTCCTGCGGCTCGACTCGGTGTGGACCGACGAGACCCAGAACGTGCCGTCTTCGCGGCTGCGTGAGCTGGATCCCGAGCGCACGCCCAACGCGGTCTGGGACCTCGCGCTGCCGCCGGGACGCTACAGCTATCGCGCAGTCCCGCTCTCTCGCTGGATTGGCGAGCCCGCCCCATAGGCCGGCCGGCGACACCAGCTGTGCGCCAAGCCACAGCGCGGGGCTTCGACCCATCCCGCGAACCCGCTACCGTCCGCGCGAGCGAGCCTGCGATGTCACTGCCCACGATCCTGTTCATCGTCCTCGCCGCGTCGGGCGTGCTGATGGTGGCGCTGCACTTCCTCTACGCCTCGCCCAGCACCGACTCCGCGAAGCTCTATCCGAAGAAGCCCAAGCGCCTGCCGTGGCACAAGATCGCCCGCAACGTGGTGCCCAACACGGCGTTCTCGGGCGCGCTCACGATCGCCGCGACCTTCGGGCTGCGCAGCTTCCTGGTCGACGAGCACGCCGTCGACATCACGACGCTCGACGTGGTCGCCGACGTGTTCGCGACCCTGCTGCTCTACGACTTCCTCTACTACTTCATGCACCGCTACCTCTTCCACGAGTGGAAGCTGCTGCGCCCCGTGCATGTCGTCCACCACACCAACAAGCAGCCGACCTCGTTCGAGAGCCTGTATCTGCACCCGATCGAGAACGCGATGGGGCTCGGGCTCCTGATGATCTGCACGATGATCGTCGGCCCGGTCTCGCTGCCTGCGTTCGCTGTGATCCTCGCCGTCTACTCGTTCTTGAACCTGGTCATCCACTCGGGGCTGAGCTTCGATCGCCCGGGTCTGCGCGCGGTCGGGTACATGGCTCGCAAGCACGCCCGCCATCACTCCAGCATGCGCGCGGGCAACTACGCTTCGATTACCCCGCTGCCGGACCTGATCTTCGACACCCACGAGTAGCGCGAACGCGCGAGCTTGCGGGCGGACGGCGAGCGCCAGTAGCATCCCGCCATGCAGTCAACTCGCGTGGTGTTGTTGGGCTTCGCGGCCGCGATCGCAGCCGCCGTCGGTGCGTGTCAGACGGATGGAGGCGGCTCGTCCAACCAGGACCGCGGCAGCTGCTACGTGCTGATCGAGTGCGCGGCCCAGCTCGAGCCCTCGATCTGGGACGCGTACATGGACACCTACGGACCGTTCGGCACCTGCTGGAATGCTGGCGTCGCGCAGTGGCAGTCGTGCCGCGATCAGTGCAAGGCCGCCCTCGAGTCGCTCAACCAAGTCGAGACCTGTGGCACGTGCACGCTGCTGGGTGACTGCGCCGAGTTCGGCCCGACCGCCTACTGCCTGCAGGGCTACTGTGCCGGCGGCTCGACCCCCGACGACGGTGGTGCCGACGACGAGACCTTCGGAACCACTCTCGAGACCGGCGACGGCGACGGTGACGACGACGCGGAGACGACCGGCGACGGCGATGGTGATCCCACCACCACCGGTGACGGCGACGGCGACGGTGACCCGACCACCACCGGCGACGGCGATGGTGACCCGACCACCACCGGCGACGGCGATGGCGATCCCACCACCACCGGTGACGGCGACGGCGACGGCGATCTGCCACCGAACTGCGGCTGGGATGGCGGGAACGGGTACTACGCCTGCGGCAGCCAAGGCGAAGATCCGCGCGGCATCAACCCGATCGAATGTCCGGGTGGGCTCGTCGAGGGCGACCCCTGTGACACCGTCCGGGGGATCGGCTGCTGCGACCAGAACGGCGACAACTGGTACTGCACCGAGGACCAAACCCTGTTCCTCGACGACTGCTGACCCGGCACGCTCGAGCCTCGCGCAGCAGCGCGGGCCTCAGCTCGGCCGCCGCTTGGCGTTCTCGATCGCCTCGTCGACGATCGCCTGGTGCTGGCTGGGATCAGCCCAGCGCGCCCGGCCACGCTCGGGCAATTGATCGATCGGATCGACGTAACAATAGAACGCGTTCGCGTCGACGTTGGGGCTGCGATAGACCGACACGCCGGTCTCGCGCTCGTACCAGTCGTACGAGTGCACGTCCCGCTTGCCGCCGCCGCCCGGCGCGTCGGTGACGAACGTGGGCGTGTTGAAGCCCGCCGTCATCCCGCGCACGTTCTTCTCGATGTCGAGCGCCGTCTGCAAGGTCGTGCGCAGGTTCTCGACGCCCTTCACGAGGTCGTGCATGTACACGTAATACGGGTGCACGTTGACGTAGCTGAGCCGCTTGAGCAGCAGGCCCATGGTCGCGGCGCTGTCGTTGACGCCGCGCTGCAGCACGCTCTGGTTGCGGACCGTGATCCCGCGCTCGAACAGCTTGTTCATCGCCCGCTGCGTGATCTCGGTGATCTCGTTGGGGTGGTTGAAGTGCGTGTGAATGACGACTTCTTTGTGCAGCTTGCGACCCTGCTCGACGATGTCGGTCAGCGTGTCGATCCACGCGTGATCGGTGAGCAGCTTCTGCGGCATCACGGCCGGGCCCTTGCTCGCGAAGCGGAACCGGCGAATGTTGGGCATCGCCAGCAGCCGCTCGCCGATCGCACGGATGTGATCGCTGCGCAGGTTGTAGGCGTCGCCGCCGGAGATCACGATGTCCTCGAGCTCCGGGCGCGAGGCCACGTAGGCGAAGATCGCCTCCCAGCGCTCGTTGGTGGGCTTGAGGCTGACCTTCTCGACCTCGTCGGTGTCGAGGCCGACCGCGTAGCTGCGCGTGCAGAACCGGCAGTAGACCGGGCAGGTGTCGAGCGCCAGGAACAGCGCCTTGTCGGGGTAGCGATGGGTGAGCCCGCGGACCGGCGAGTCGGCGAGCTCGTGCAGCGAGTCGAGATCGAGCTTGGGGTGATCGGGCAGCAGCTCGGAGTTGGTCGGGATGAACTGCCGACGGATCGGATCGCGGTAGGGATCCGACCAGTCGATCAGCGCCATCATGTACGGCGACACCCGCACGGCCATCGGCGCGTGATGGAAGCCCTCGCGCACGTCGTTGATGAAGTCGTCGTCGGCCAGCTCCTGCACGGTCGCGAGCAGCTGCGCGACCTTGGTGACCGAGTGCTTCATCTGCCAGCGGTAGTCGAGGAACGTGGCCTCGTCGACGTCGCGGTAGGCCGGGATT
>DATLLB010001103.1:0-5463 GCA_035538075.1 Enhygromyxa sp. | reverse complement strand
GCAGCTCGATCACCGCCGACAGCGGGTGGTCGTAGACGTGGCGAAGCTCGAAGCGGGCGGTCACGAGGCGCACCTTAGCGTGTGATCGCCGGCGTGATCGAAAGCGACCGCGCGAGGCACTCTCTCGCCATGACCTCCCCTGCAAAACTGCTCTGGGCTGCCGCAGTGTGCCTCTGGGTGCCGATGTTGGCGTGCAGCGACGATGTGACCCCCGCCGATCCTGCGGAGACCGAGACTGGGGAGGACCCCGAGACCAGCGGTGACGGTGACGGGGATGGCGACGGTGATGGCGACGGCGACGGTGATGGCGACGGTGAGGACCCCGATCCGCTGCCCAGCTGCAGCGATACCTCGTGCTCGACCTCCTGCACCGTCGAGTCCACGATGGACGACGGGTTTGGTGGGGCCTGCACGTGCACCGTCGCCGCTGCGTGGGAGGACTACGTCGAGTGCGACCTACCGATCCTGTGCGCCGACGATGACCACCTGTGCAGGATGCAGGCGCTCCGCTACGGCGTGTACGGCGAGATCCACTGGCAGTCCTACTTCTCGGGCGAAGACCACGAGACGTACACCGTGCAGATGTTCGGCGACGGCACCGCTCGCGCGACCACCCACACGCAGACGCACAGCTGCTGCGGGGGCGCGAGCGTCGAGACCGAGACGATTCACCATCATGGCTCGGGCGTCATCTCCTCGGGCGGCAGCTACTGGGATGACTGCGCGACCGAGATCATCAACATCAGCGATCCGTGGGTCGAGTCGCCCAACTGCCTGGAGGTCTGGTCGTGGAGCACGACCTGCTCGGGCCCCGTGACCCTGTGCCCCACACCGCCCGAGCTCGGCGACACCTGCGAGGCGAGCTGCCCGATGGCGGGCGACGGCATCTGCGACGAAGCGCAGGGCACCGGACTTTGCGACGCCGGCTGCGATCCGATCGACTGCACGTGCGCCAGCGATCAACCGGACGTCTGCGACGAGCCTGTCAACGGCGGCGCCTGCCCGATCGGCTCCGATCCCGACTGTTGAGCGGTTGCGATATCGTGGCGCCGATGGTGCGCCGCGTCGGAGTCTCTGTCGGTCTCGCCTTGCTGATCGCAGCCTGTACAGGCTCGGCGGAGACCGCCTCCGATCAAGGCGCGCAGCCGCCCGCGATCGCCGAGGTCGAGATCACGCCGATCGCTCTGACCCCGCGCACGCCGGACTGGCGCAGCATCGAGATTCGCCAGGAGCGGGACGAGGGCTTCGAGCTCGTCGTGCTCCAAGCCGGCGTGCTCGGCAAAGGCCCGAGCACCTACTACCACGCCATCGACGGCCAGCTCGTCCCGGTCGGTCTCGAGCCGGGCCTCGACGGCGATGTGTTCGGCGTCTGGCCCGACGACGCGTGGACGATCGCCTATCGCCACGCGGAGGAGCTCCGCCGGACGACCGTCCGCTTGCTCAAGCTGCACGAGGGCAAGGAGTGGGCCACGCAGCCCTACGCGGGCGCCGAGCGGTTCGATCTCGAGGACCACCGGATTCGCAAGAGCACGCGGTCGATGGGCGGATTGCTGGTGACGTCGAAGGGCGTGACCGAGCGGCTGGCCGGCAGCGGCGAGCCGCCGGTCGTGGGCGCGCATCGGGGCGAGCTGGTCGAGTTCTTCGAGACCCGCGAAGGCAAGGTCTACGTGGTCAGCAAGGAGGGCGAGACCTTCCACGTCGTGATCAACTGTGCCGACCAAGCCTGCGTGAGCGAGAAGTCGCGGGCACTACCGCTGACCGAATGGACCTTCACCAGCCCCATCCCACGATCGAGCGACGCCATCAGCGTGCTCGCGTCGGCGGCCGGTCGCGAGTTCGTGCTCGACGGCGGACCGGCCGGCTGGGCGCTCACCGAGCTCTCGCGCGGCGCCTACCGACCCGCGGGGATGTGGGCGGCCGAGGACGGCGGGCTCTGGATCCAGCCCTCCGAGCTTCCGCCCCCGTACCAGAACCCGCGCGACATCACCGGCACGATTCCGTGGCCCGCCGACGCGCTGTGGCATCGCGATCGGTCGGGCACCTGGTGGACCGTGGAGCTCCCGTACAACTTCGTCCGCATCACCGCGGCCGTGACCACCGATCAGCGAGAGCTGTGGATCCTCGGCCACTGGCGAGGCGGGGACCTGGCCGCGTTCGCCACTGCTGCGCAGAAGAAGTAAGAACCCGGCAATGCCCCAGCAGCACGCCCTCGCCGGACTTCGGGTGCTCGAGCTCGGCCAGCTGATCGCGGGTCCCTTCGCCGGAGCCATGCTCGCGGGCTTCGGCGCCGAGGTCATCAAGGTCGAGCCGCCCGGGCTCGGCGATCCGCTGCGAAAGTGGCGAAAGCTGCACGACGGCACCTCGCTGTGGTGGCGATCGATGGCCCGCAACAAGAAGTCGGTCGTCGTCGATCTGCGCCACGAGGACGGCCGCTGGCTGATCCGCAACCTGGTCGCGACCGGCCAGATCGACGTCTTGATCGAGAACTTCCGTCCCGGTCGCATGGAGGAGTGGGGGCTCGGCTGGGCCGACCTGCACGCGCTCGATCCTCGGCTGATCATGGTCCGCATCTCCGGCTACGGGCAGACCGGTCCACGCGCGAGCGCACCCGGCTTCGCCAACATCGCCGAGGCCGTTGGAGGTCTGCGCTACATGACCGGCGAGCCCGGCCGTCCGCCCGTGCGCAGCGGCGTCAGCCTCGGCGATACCATCTCCGGCTTGCATGCGGCCTTCGGCGCGCTCACGGCCGTGCGCGCCCGCGATGGCGGCCCCGGTCAGCGCGGCACCGGTCGCGGCCAGCTCGTCGACGTCGCGCTCAGCGAGAGCGTGTTCAACATGCTCGAGTCGCTGCTGCCCGAGTACAGCTTCTTTGGTCACGTGCGCGAGCGCTCCGGCAGCAAGCTCGAGGGCATCGTCCCGACCGGCACCTATCCGTGCGCTCCGGGTCCTGCAGGCGAGGAGCGCTGGGTTGCGATCGGGGCCAATGGCGACTCGATGTTCGTGCGATTGATGCGGGCGATCGGTCGTCACGATCTCGCCGACGATCCAGCGCTACGCCACAACGACGGTCGGTCCGCGCACGCAGCCATGCTCGACGAGGCCATCGCCGCGTGGACGTCCAAGCACACGCTCGAGCAGGCCCTCGCCGCGCTCGAGGCCGCCGAGGTCGCGGCCGGTCCGATCCAGAGCATCGCCGACATCGCCCAGGATCCGCAGTTCATCGCCCGTGAGATGTTCGAGCGCGTGCAGCTACCCGGCGGCGAGCCCCTGCAGATTCCTGCGGTCGTGCCCAAGCTCTCCGCTACACCCGGTGGCACGCAGTGGATCGGCCCGGCGATCGGCGAGCACACCGACGCTGTCTTGCGCGAGCTGCTGGGCCTCGACGACGAGCGCTTGGCCGAGCTGGCCGAGGCCAAGATCATCGAGCGGGTCGTGAGCGACGACGTGATACCCTGAGGCATGCGCGTTGGTTTGCGATCGCTCCTCGGATTGACCCTCACCGTCGGCGGCCTCGCTTGCAGCGACGACACCAACAGCGAAGCCGAAGCCGGCAGCGAGACCGACACGGGCGACGGGGACGGCGATGGCGACGGAGACGGCGACGGCGACGACGAGCACTGCCCCCCGCTCGGCGAGCCACCGCCCAAGGGACCGATCATCATCGTCGATCCCAGCATGGCCGCCGAGCTCCCGCAGATGGTCGCCGACGCCGAGCCGAACACCACCTTCTCGTTCGCCGACGGCACCTACGATCTCTCGACCGCCAACCTCCTGCACGTGACCACCCACGGCCTGCGCTTCGTCGGCCAGAACGCCGACCGCGAGGCCGTGGTGCTCGACGCCAACTATGCCCTCGGCGAGATTTTCTTGGTCGCCGCCAGCAACGTCACGATCGCCCACATGACCGTGCAGCGGGCCCAGTGGCACCCGATCCACGTCACCGGCGGCGCCGCGGCGAACGTCGAGAACACGCTGATCTACGACGTCGCCGTCATCGATCCGGGCCAGCAGGCCATCAAGATCAACCCCTCCGGCGAGGGCTTCTACGTCGACAACGGCACCGTCGCCTGCTCCGCGGTCATCCTCACCGACGCCGGCCGCGGCCAGGTGCAGGACTGCTACACCGGCGGCATCGATGCCCACTCCGCCTGGGGCTGGCTCGTGCGCGACAACTACTTCGAGGGCTTTTGGTGCGACTCGGGTCTGTCCGAGCACGCCGTGCACTTCTGGGTGACCGGCCGCGACACCGTCGTCGAGCGCAACACGATCGTCGACTGTGCCCGCGGCGTCGGCTTTGGCCTCGGCCAGAACGGCAACGGAAACCAGCGGGTGTACGACGACAATCCATGCCCCGGCGCCGATTACCTCGGACACGTCGACGGCGAGATTCGCAACAACATGATCTTTGCGAGCCGGCCGGAGCTGTTTGCTTCGCAGTCTGGCGTCGACTCTGGCGTCGCGCTCGAGCAAGCCTGCGGCGCGCGGGTCCATCACAATACGGTCTTCTTCACGCAGGAGCCCTTTGTCGCGATCGAGTATCGCTGGGCGAACACCAGCGCCGAGATCGTCAACAACCTTGTCAGTCAGAACATCGTGATGAGGGACGGGGCGCAGGCGAGCCTGATCGGCAACATGGCCGGGCAGGGCGCGGAGCACTTCGAGGACGCGACGCTGGGGGAGCTGCACCTCGTGGATGGGTCGGCGGCGATCGACGCAGGGGATCCGGTCACGCTCGAGTGGGTCGGGACCGACTTCGATGGCGATGCGCGCGACGACATGCCGGACATCGGCGCAGACGAGCGCTGACGGCCCGCGATGTAGGAAAGCGTCCGCAGGCCCGCGCTCTCACGTGCGGTGGAGCCAAATAGTTGGTCGAAGTCGCGACGGTCGCAGATCGGGCAACCCTGGGGTTGGTCCGATCTGCACCCCGAGCACTCGCGACCAACTCTGGGGTTGACGAAATCGCGCGCCGAGCACTAGCGACCAACTCTGGGGTTGACGAAATCGCGCGCCGAGCAGGCCGAGGCAACCCTGGGGTTCCTTCGATCTGCAAACTGGGCACAATCGATCGACTCTGGGGTTGGCTCGAGTTGCAACGTGCGCGGTTTCAGCAACTCCGGGATTGGTTGCGATCGGTTGCGCTGCAGATCCGGACAACTCTGGGGTTGGTGTTGGGTGCGATCGATCCACGTGAGGGCAACCCAGGGGTTCGCTTGGGTCGCGACGATCGCGGTCGAGACCAACTCTGCCTTTGTGTGCGAGTGATCGTCGAGCACTTCGCACCAACCCTTGCTTCGTCCGCGAGTGCGCGCCCTCGGCTCGCCGGGAGTGCGGAGTTGATCGTGGATGCGAGCGGGCCCGGTCGGGGCCGCTCGGGCTTCGGTGCGAGCTGGGTGGTTGCACTCGCGACGAGACCAAGATCGCAAAGCGCTACGGCAGCGGTGGCGAAGCACGACACGATCG
>DATLLB010001102.1:0-2102 GCA_035538075.1 Enhygromyxa sp. | reverse complement strand
GTGTCGGGGCACACCGGCTCGAGCTGCTCGTCGTGCGGCTCGACGATCTGCTCGGGCTCCTCGATGTCGGGCATGTCGGGCATGCCGGTCTCGCCCGCGTCGGCGAGGCAGAGGTTGAGCGAGCCATCGAAGTCGATCAGGCACTGGAGCCCGTCGGGGCACATCGGGTTGTCGGCCGTGCCGCTGCAAAACTGCGCGCACGAGCCAGTCGCGTCGGGCATCACGTCCCAGCAGTAGGAGCTCGCGTTGCAGTCGTCGGTCGCCTCGACCACGCCAGCGTACGTGCACGGCTCGCCAGCCATGGCGTCGCCGTTGATCGGCACGCACTTGTTGGCGTCGAGCGAGCCACCCGTGCTCGCATAGGCCACGCACTTCTCACCCTCGGGGCAGTCCTGCATCCACGGATCGCACTCGCTGACGCCGCCGAAGTCTTCGTCGGGCACGAACCCGAGCGAGGTGGCGCCGGTCGAGCCGCTGCTGTTGCCACCATCGTCGTCTCCATCATCGCCTCCGTCCTCGTCGCTGCCGTTGCCGCCCGGCTGCGGGATCGGTGCGTTGGGCCACTCCGCGTCGCCCCACGTCAGCGGTTCGTCGGGCTTGGGCAGGCCCGAGCTCGGCGAACCATTACAGCCGGGCGTGAGGGCGGCAGCGAGGAGGGGGGCAATCCAAGGGCTACGGTGCACCCTCAGTATCTAGCAAAACTAACTAAGCTTTCAAATTAAAACTAACATGGCTGTAAAACTTGTAATTTAAATTAGTTTCCACGGGGCCCGACGATGTGCTGGAGCGCCCGCTTCATGATCTCCGCCGAAGGGAACCGCTCATCGGGGTTCTTCGCGGTCGCGGTCGCGAAGAACCCGTCGACGTCGCTCTTGTGTTCGGGGTCGGTGTCGTCGGGCATGAAGGTGCTCGGCGGCGCGGGCATGCGCTCGCGCTGCGCGAGCAAGGCCTCGCGCGGGTGCTGCTCGAACAGATCCTCGAACGGGTGCCGGCCGCCAGTCACCATCTCGTAGAAGGTCATGCCCAGCGCGTAGAGATCGGAGCGCGCGTCGAGGGTCGGGTTGGCGTAGGTCTGCTCCGGCGGCATGTAGAACGGATCGCCCATGATCCGCCGGCTCGGCGGCGGGCTGGGATCCGAGAGATCACGCGCGACGCCGAAGTCGATCAGCTTGACCAGGCGCAGGTTGGGATCCCACAGGTCGGTGGCGACGAAGATGTTGGCCGGCTTGATGTCGCAGTGGACGAAGTTGCGCGCGTGCACGTGGGTGAGCGCGTCGAGGGTCTGCAAGAACACCTCGCGCAGCTGCGGGAACGTGAGCAGCTGCTTGCGGTTGAGGTAGCCGAGCAGGTCGGAGCCCTCGAGGTACTCCATCGCGAACCAAAACAGCCCGTGCTCCTTGGTGGTCCCGACCTCGAGCGTGCGAACCAAGTTGGGGTGCATGAAGGTGCCGCACAGGCGCGCCTCTTGCCGAAACCGGCGGCGCTCCTCCTCGGGCACGTCCATCTTCATCATCTTGAGCGCCGCGTAGCGGTTCATGATCGGGTCGAAGACCTTGTAGACCTTGCCGAAACCGCCCTCGCCGAGGCGGTCGACGATCTTGTAGGTCTTCGACTGCGTGATCAGGGTCCCGGGCTCGAGCTCGATGTTCGTGACATCCTGTTCAGCGAGCTTGGGATCCGAGTCGTTGGCCTCGCCGCTCACCGGCTGACCTTATCACGGTCATCCCAGGCCGTGCATGACGCGGAACGTGAACACCATCGACGCCAGCAGCGAGCGCATCGACGGGTGGCGGGCGTCGGGATCGACGGCGAGGCCACGCTCGAGCAAGTTGCGGATCCAGCCCGGTACGTGGCTGGGCGGCGGTGGGCGCAGGCGGCCCGGCCAGCGATCAGTTCGCGTTTTGCGTGTCACTGTGGGAAGCGCTCTATCGCCAGCGACCGTTCACCGGTGAGAGCTACTTCGCGATCGCCGACGCGATCATCGAGGGCCGCCTGCGCCCACCGCCGCCCAGCCACGTACCGGGCTGGATCCGCAACTTGCTCGAGCGTGGCCTCGCCGTCGATCCCGACGCCCGCCACCCGTCGATGCGCTCGCTGCTGGC
>DATLLB010001101.1:0-3748 GCA_035538075.1 Enhygromyxa sp. | reverse complement strand
GGTCTCGGCAGCGACCCGCGCGGGCGAAGCCTCGACCACCTGCGTGGCCCCACCCGCCGCGGCCGGGAGCACGAAGGGCAGCGCGCTGCGGGTCTTCTCGAGGTGGGCGGTGCCGAGCTGATATAGATAAGTGCCGAGGCTCAGCACCGGTGCGACCAGGATCGTCGGTTCGTCGGGCTCGAGCAGAATGACCCGGACCTCGTAATATGCCGAGAGCCGCGCGGTCTGCTGATCCTCCGCGCCCCAGAATGCGACGGCGTCCTCGGGCGCGGTCGGGCGCATGATCACCTGCACGGGGTTGTCGTTGCCGCGCAGTCCGATCGGCAGAATCTGCTCGCCGTCGATGATCGTACCGTCGTGCAGGATTGGATAGTCGTGCAGGGTCTTGAGCGCGTAGCCCATCAGCCGCTGCTGAATGAGCGGATCGAACTCGGTCTCGGACGACTCGTGGTGGGCGGTGAGGATGTAGAACAGGCACAGGCCCATTGGCGTGCGCGCGATGCTGCGCGAGCCCGATCCGGGCGCTGGCATGTTCTTGTAATGCGCCTCCTCGGCGACGTGATACATGTACAGGCTGAGCTTGTTGGTGACCGATCCGACCTTGTCCGGCGGCTCGGCGGTGACGGTCACGTTCGCGCCGGGGCCGATGTTCTTGTTGATGTTGTCGTCGAGCAGCTTCATGAGGCCGCTCGTGACCAAGGAGAGATCGATTAAGGACATGGCGTGGCTCAACGAAAGCGCAGCCGGAAGCGGCGACGGTTGGGGAAATGGCGAGCGAGCGGACCAATCTGCGAGATGCTATCGATGTCGAGCTTGCCGCGTTGCGGCGTGGGAGCCGACGAGGGCCGTGGGCTTGGCGTCGGCTTGCTCGCGATCTCCGTTCGTGTGCGGGTGGTCGATTCGGAGACGGGGCGAGTTGGGGCGAGCGTCTGCATGGGCTCGGGCTCGGGGACGAACGGCGCGGGCGCAGGACGGCGGGGCTCGATGAGCAGCGGAATGACTCGGGACTCGACGCGAGTGGGTGCAACTGGTTGGGGCTCGAGCTCGGGCGCGTCGAGTCGATGCGGAAGCTCGGGGAGCGCGGGAGAGTTGCGATCGAAGGCGATCCACGGCGGATTGACGACCCGCAGCCGCGGTGCGACGGGCAGCGGCGCGTCACTGCGGGTCGGCGTGCTCGGGGTGAATGCGGGCTCGGTCCACGCGGGCGTGGGCGCAGCCGGGCTCGAAGGCGTGGGCACGAGCGCGGGTGCCCGGTTGTTCGAGGTCGCTGCGGCCTCGCGCCGGTCGATGATTGTCTCGATCGTGCGCAGCTCGACCTTGCGCGGCGTCAATGTGTGGTCGTCACTCGCTCGATCATCCGCATGATGGAGCGCGAACGGGGCGAATAGAGGCCCGGGGTCCATGGGCTCGCGTCGCGGTCCAAGCTCGGCCGGACGCGGACCTTCATTCGCGGGCTGGACGGGGCTCGGTTGCGGTGGGGATGATAGGTTCGCCGCCGGCGCCTTCGTGACGGGCGGCGGCGCTGCCAACGTTGGTGCCGTCGCGGTCGCGCTGGCGGCCTTGCGTTGCACTCGCATCGGCTCGGGCGATGCGGCCATCGGCTCGTCGAGACCACCACGCGCGTCTGCGAGCCCGTGGCCGAGTGATTCATCCACTCCGAGGCGCTGATCGATCGCGGCAATCGGCGATCGACTGCGAATGAAGGGCTGCAGCGCGACGCTCCCGTCGTCGGACGCCGGCGGCGAAAATCGTTGGATCAGGCGGCTGAGGTAGGCGCTCATCATCGGCTCCTCTCTCGTCGGGCGGCTCGCTCGGCGGCGACGAGCGCGACGAAGTCACGACGCTCGTCGCGGGGCAAATCGAGGATCTCGGTCAAGCTCCAGCCGTAGGTGCAAGCGAGGTAATGGATCTCGCGGGTCAGGTAGCGGCGCTCATGCTCCAGCGCGCGCAAAAGATATTGCTGAATGTCGAAGCGGACCTCTTGCGCGGCGCCGCACTCCTGGCACTCGACGGTGAATTGTTCGTCGATGGTCGGGCCCAGGTATGCAATTGCTGCTTCGACCTTTTCGTGGATCTCGGGGCTCAGGTCGCCGACGGTGTGCGCGTGCGTGGGGTCGGCGACGATGCAGCGCGCGAGCAGCAGCACGCGGGCGCGCTCGGGCTCCAGGCTGGCGAGCTCGCGCTGATCGAGCCCGGTGGGCAGGCGAAAGCGGGTGCCGTCCTCGAGGGTGTAGAAGCAATCTTCGTCGGGTCCGGCCGCGATTCCGCGCGACGCCCGTCCAGCGTCGTCGGGTCGCTGATCGGTGATCCACTCGGCCAGCGAGAAGCTGATCTGCGCACCACCATCGCACTCGCGGCAGCGCACGTCGGTCTCGACGCGGTCGTCGAAAGTCTGAGAATAGACGGCTGCGAGCAATCGGTCGCGGTCACAGATCGCCAGCTCCCACGCGCGACCGGGTGCGACGGTGGTGCCGGGCATCGCAACCAGCACGCGGTCGAGGAGGTCGGTGGCGGTCAGCCCCGTGGTCCCAACGAGCGCTCGCTCGTCGTGTCCGCGCAGCGGCACAATCGCCGCCCAACGGCCTCCAGGGAGGCCGGGTTCGAGTCGCACCAGCAACATGAATCTGCTCGCAGCCGTCTATTCGTTGGTCTCGTCGTCGAGTCTGAGTTGGGCTCAGAACTCCTCGGGCTCCTCGATCAGCTCGTCGATGAAACCCTCATTTTGCAGGATGATGGTTTCGAACGCGATCGCGTTGCCGTTGGCGTCGAGCTCGGGCAGCGCGGTGTACTCGGACACCCAGCAGCGCACGACCTGGTAGGAGCGGACCACCGATCCCTGCAGGTTGAGCAGGTCGATCTTGATGTCCCTGCGGAAGTTCTTCAACGACACCGCCGCGTCGTCGCCGAAGCTGTTGTTGGCGTAGACCAACTGCGCCCAGTCGCGGAACTCGGGCGCGAAGGTCAGGCCACGCTCGAGCGTGATCGGCTCGAACTTGGACCGCCCGGGCGAGTGGCGGTCGGTGCTGATGTCGCCACCTTCGCGGTGGGTGACGACCTCGGTCGAGCGCTTGAGCGCGCTGACCTTGCTGACGCCGGCCACGATCTGGTTGTTCCACCACACACGGAACTTGAAGTTCTTGTATGGATCGATGCGTTCGGTCTTGAAAAACTGCTTCACGGGCATGTGACTGGTTCCTTCCTAGCGTGATTGGCCAACCCGGGAATCAGGTCTGAACCTCGCCGGCCTTCTGTTGGAGGGTGATGACGACGAACTCGGCGGGCTTGAGCGGGGCGAACCCAACCACCACATTGACGATGCCGAGGTTGATGTCGTTTTGCGTGGTCGTGTCGCGGTCGACCTTGACGAAGTAGGCGTCGCTCGATTTGGCGCCCGCGAAGGCTCCGAGCCGGAACAGATTGTTCATGAAGGACCCGGCGGTCTGACGAAGCTGCCGCCACAATGGCTCGTCGTTGGGCTCGAACACCGCCCACTGCAGGCCGCGGTAGAGGCTCTCCTCGATGTACAGCGCCAGGCGACGAATCGGCAGGTACTTGTAGTCGTCGTTGCCGGAGTTGTCGAAGCCGACCATCGTCCGCGCGCCCCAGCTGACGATGCCGTTCGGGAATGCACGGATGGCGTTGTCGGCGATCTGGTTGATGACGCCGTTGTCGCCCGGTACCGCGCCCTCCTGGTAACCCGTTGAACCCGTGCCAAGCCGAGAACGGGTGACATTGGAGAGATAGGAGA
>DATLLB010001100.1:0-2723 GCA_035538075.1 Enhygromyxa sp. | reverse complement strand
TCTCGGACGCGCGCCCGCGGATGCTGCAGAAGCTGCCCGAGCTGCCCGAGAGCTACGTCAAGTACAAGGAAGATCAGCAGCGCAAGCGCGAGGCGAAGTTCGGCGGCGGCGACGGTGACTCGGGCGATGGCGACTCGCCCGGTGGCGACGGCGACTCCGAGCTGAGCACGGGCGGCGACGGTGACTCGAGCGACGGCGGTGGCTCGGGTGATGGTGGTGGGTCGAGCAGCGGTGGTGGCTCGGGCGATGGGCCGCCGTCGGTCGAGGGCGAGCCGGGCGCGACCAAGCAAGGCTGCTCGGTCGAGGAGCCGGGGACCGGGTCGGTCGGGGTGATCGCCGGACTGATTGGACTGCTCGGATTCGCTCGGCGTCGTCGCTCGAGCTGATCTCCAAGCCAATCGAACATCGAGCGCCTCGCACCGCGGGGCGCTCGATTTGTTTGTCGCGCAGCAAATTTCTGTTGACCAGGAGCGCGGTTTGCGTTTGACTACATGTGCGCCTGCTCGGTACCCCTCGCCACCTTTCCCGCCTCGGTCCCGCCCAGGTCGCGCCCAGGAGTGACTGCCATGACTCGCCTCTGCACTGCTCTCCTCGCCCTCGCCCTCGTGACTCCGCTGGCCGCCTGCACCGACGCCGAGGACGTCGAGTTCCGCGAGGTCACCGAGTTCGTCGACGGCATGGCGGTCGACAGCGACAACGGTGCGTTTCGGGTGGTGTTGTCGAGCGAGGATGGCCGGCTGGGCACCGGTCGCAATGACCTGCTCGTGCGCGTGGGCTTCCATGATCCCAGCGATCCCGAGGCCGAGGGTCGTGGGATCCCCAACGCCGAGGTGATGGTCGACGCGTGGATGCCCGACGCCGAGCTCGCGATGCAGAGCGAGATCGCGGTCAGCTACATGGGCGACGGCGCATACGCGATCGAGAACGTGGTGCTCGATCGCTCGGGCGTGTGGAACTTCGACATCGAGATTCGCGTGGGCGACGGCATGTACGAGACCGTGAGCCTCGCATTCGAGGTCGAAGACCTCGATTATCGCGGGCAATGAACGATCCCCACCCTGCGCTCGCGCGCGTGATCGGAGTCCCCGGAGCCGTGCTCCTGGGACTCGGTTCAATTCTGGGCACCGGGATCTTCGTCAGCATCGGCATCGCAGCCGGCGTGGCGGGCTCCGGGGTGATCCTCGCGGTCATGCTCGCGGCGGTGGTCGCTACGTTCAATGGTCTGTCGAGCGCTCAGCTGGCGGCGAGCCACCCGGTCAGCGGCGGGACCTACGAATATGGCTATCGCTTCGTGAACCCGACGCTCGGGTTCACGGCCGGCTGGATGTTCCTGTGCGCCAAGTCGGCCTCGGCCGCGACCGCGGCGTTGGGGCTCGCGGGCTATGTGCTGAGCGTGTTGGGCGTGTCATCGGCTCCGCTGCGCATCGGCGTCGGGATCGCGGCGGTGCTGGTGCTGACCGCCGTGGTCGCGGGCGGCATGCGGCGATCGAATCGCACCAACGCGATCATGGTGGGCCTGACGCTGCTCGGGCTCGCCAGTCTGGTCGCGCTCGGGGCCAAGCCGGCGCTCGACTCCGGGCACGTGACGCTCGATTGGCCGCCCGATGGTCTCGCGCTGCTGCATGCGACCGCGCTGATGTTCGTGGCCTTCACCGGCTACGGGCGCATCGCCACGCTCGGCGAGGAGGTCCACGAGCCCGAGCGCAGCATCCCGCGGGCGATCGTGATCACGCTGCTGGTGACGATGGTGCTGTACGTGGCGGTGACCACGGTCGCGGTCGGGCTCGCGGGCGCCGAGGCGCTCGCGCAGGCGACCACGGCCGACGCGGCGCCGCTGGTCGTGGTCGCGCGCACGCTCGAGCAGCCTGCGCTGCAAGGGTTGCTCGCGCTCGCGGCCGTGACCGCGATGGTCGGCGTGGTGCTCAACCTGCTGCTCGGGCTCTCGCGCGTGCTGCTGGCGATGGGTCGACGCGGCGACATGCCAGCGAGCCTGGCGGTGATCGACGCGCGCCACGGATCGCCGCGTCGGGCGGTGATCGTGATCGGGGTTGCGATCGCAGGCCTGGTCGCGATCGGCAGCGTGAAGACGACCTGGTCATTCAGCGCGTTCACGGTGCTGATCTATTACGCGATCACCAACATCGCGGCGCTGCGGCTGCCGCCCGAGCACCGTCGATTCCCGCGCGCCGTGCCGGCGCTCGGTCTGCTGTGCTGCCTGGGCCTCGCGTTTTGGGTCGAGCCGCAGATCTGGGCGATCGGCCTGGGCCTGATCGCCGTGGGCCTGCTCTGGAAGCGGCTCTACGCGGGCGGACCAAAGCGCTCCAAGTAGCGATCGAGGTCGAGCTTCCTGCGGGTGCTGGCCGAGCTCATGTAGCGGATCTTGCCGAAGATCGGCCGCTCCGGACCCCACGCGCGATCGAAGCGGCCGAGCACCCAGAAGATGCCGCTGTACGAATTGGGATCGCGGCCATCGAGCGCGTACTTGTCGTTGAGCAGGATCATGCGATCGAGCGCCTGCTGAGGCGTCGCGCTCCACTCGAGGATCTTCTTGCCCCACAGCATGCGCAGGTAGTTGTGAATGCGGCCCTCGATCAGCAGCTGGCGCTGTGAGGCGTTCCAGATCTCGTCACCGGTCTGCGCGGCCTCGAGGGCCTTCAGCGAGTAGCGATCGGGTCGAACATCGCGGCGCTGCGGCTGCCGCCCGAGCACCGTCGATTCCCGCG
>DATLLB010001099.1:0-2245 GCA_035538075.1 Enhygromyxa sp. | reverse complement strand
CGGTCGACCTCACCAAGCTGGTTGGTCCCGATGGCGGGCTCTCGATCATCTGTGACTGCGACGTGATCGAAGCCGACGGTGGGACCCGCACCGCATCGATCACTGGAGCTTGGGTGGCCCTCGAAATTGCGTTGCGCAAGTTGGTTGCGAGCGGCCGCCTCGCGACCCACCCGGGGTTGGGCCCGGTCGCCGCCGTCTCGGTCGGGTTGGTCGAGCACCAGGCCAGCGAGCCCATCGCGATGCTCGACCTCTGCTACCTCGAAGACAGCCGCGCTCACGTGGACTTGAACGTGGTCATGCGCGAGCGGCCCGGCGCAGGCTCGCGTCCGGGGCTCGTGGAAGTGCAGGGGACCGGCGAGCGCGGTGACTTCAGCCGCGCCGAGCTCGAGCGCATGCTCGATCTCGCCGAAGCGGGCATCCTCGAATTGTTCGCTGCCCAACGAGCGGCGCTCAGCAGCGCCGGAGTGTGAGGCCCGATGGCACGTCGCATCGTGATCGCCAGCAACAACCCCCACAAGATCACCGAGCTGCAGCAGATGCTCGCGCGCGGCCAGTTCTCCGCGGTGCGCAAGCTCGAGGTCGTGAGCGCGAGCGCGTTGGGTCTCGGCACGCCGCCGGAGATCGACGAGACCTCGCTGGAGTTCGTCGGCAACGCCGTGCTCAAGGCCGAGGGCATCGCCGCGTGGCTGCGCTCGGTCGGGGCGCCGAGCGATGATCTGGTGCTCGCCGACGACTCGGGGATCTGTGTCGACGCGCTCGACGGCGCACCAGGAGTGCACTCGGCTCGCTTCGCCGGTTACCACGCCGATGACGACGCCAACAACGCCAAGCTGATCGCCGAGATGGAGGCGCGAGGGCTGAGCTCGTCACCCGCCAAGTACGTGTGCGTGCTCGCGGTCCGGCACGTCGGCGCGCGCATGTTCGACTTCACCATGCCCGACGCCGGGACCGTGTTCATGCGCGACGGCTGCCTGTGCATCGAAGGCCGCTGCCGCGGCAACGTCCGAGTCGAGCGCCGCGGGACCGGCGGGTTTGGCTACGATCCCCACTTCTGGATCGACGGTGACACCCGGACCTTCGCCGAGCTCAGCCCCACCGAGAAGTCGCAGCGATCCCATCGTGGAGCGGCCATGCGCATGCTGGTCGACGAGCTGCCGTTGTTGCTGCAGTAGCAGCTGCTGGGCCAGTTTGGCGCACATGCGCACCAGTCTGCCGACCGGACTGGACCTCCCGGCCGCGCTCGGCTAGGCTGCGCGTCGTTTCGGGGCGTGGCGCAGTCTGGTAGCGCGTCTGCTTTGGGAGCAGAAAGCCGAAGGTTCGAATCCTTTCGCCCCGACTCTTTGTCTGCCTCCGGGCGAGCGTCCATAGCTCAGGTTGGATAGAGCATCGGCCTTCTAAGCCGAATGACCCAGGTTCGAATCCTGGTGGGCGCATCGGTCCGCGCCCTGGGGTTTGGGTACTCACTTCAGTAGCGTCTCGATCTCGGCCAGCGCCGCCGACGAATCGCCGTGGGTCTCGGGATCGAGCGCGAGGTAGAGCGGCCGCGCTCGCTCGGCCCAGCTGGCCGCGGCTTGCGAGTTCCCATCCTGCGCGTGCGCTCGTGCGGCTCGCAGCGCCAAGCGAGCGCACAGCGGAGCGTCGCTGCAACCCTCGAAGCCCGTCTCGAACTGCATCGCAGCCCGACGAGAGTCTCCCGCGCCCGCGCGAGCCAGCAGCGCGTCGCCGAGGTAGTGCCGAGCCATGCGCAGCTCCTCCGGGTTGACCTGCTCGCCGGCCTCGAGCAGCGCGAGCGCTTCACCGAGGTTGTCGACGGCGGGATCCGGCTCACCGCGGGTCAAGTGCACGAGCCCGAGGTTGGTCAGCGTCAGCGCCATCTCAATGTGGCCAGGCGGCAGCGCGGCCCGCTGCGTGGCCAGACAGCTGCGGTAGTGCACCAGCGCCTCATCGAGCTGCATGCGCGCGAACGCGATGTGGCCGAGCAAGAGATCAGGCTCGGCGCGATCGAGGTGATCGGGCGCGAGCACGGCGTCGTAGATGTCCTTGACCCGACGCGCGTGGACGACCGCGGCATCGAGCTCGCCCTCGGCGACCGCGATGTTGGCCGCGACCAGCTGGTGCCGCGCGTCGCGACCGAGCTCGCGTCGCTCTCGATCTACACGCGGCCCGATCCGATCCGCGGCCGCATCTGGGCGCGTCGGGCCATGACCGCGCTCGATCGCATCCACGCCGACGGACACGCACGCGC
>DATLLB010001098.1:0-13842 GCA_035538075.1 Enhygromyxa sp. | reverse complement strand
CAGGTGATCGCGGCCAGCGGCGATCCCAAGCAGATCGACCTCTCGCACGATCCCGTGGTCACGCAGGCGCTGGCGGGCCGCTACGCCACCGCCACGCGCCCGCGCGATCCTCCGAGCCACCGCCAGCCGCTGTCGAGCGAGAGCCGACGCGCGCGCGTGCGCTTGTTCGTGGCCAAGCCGATCGTGGTCACCCAGCCGGGCCACGGCGATCCCGAGATCATCGGCGCGGTGCTGCTCTCTCGCACGCCGCGCGAGGAGCTGCAGGCCATCTATCACATGTCGCCGCGGCTGGTCTGGGGGCTGCTCGGCGCGCTGATGCTGACCATCGCGCTGGCGATCTTCGCCGGGCGCCTGGCCACGCGCTCGCTCGAGAGCCTGGCCGAGGCCGCGCGACGGATCACGCACGGCAGCGGCAGCGAGGGCGCCAAGCTGCTGCGCAGCGCCGGCTCGCACGTCGACGAAGTCCGCGAGCTGGCGACCGCGACCGCGGCGATGGCCGAGCAGCTGCAGTCGCGGGTCGACTACATCAACGAGTTCGCAGGCAACGTCGCCCACGAGTTCCGCACGCCGATCGCCACGCTGCGCGGCACCGCCGAGCTGATCCGCGACGACGTCGCGATGGATCCCGAGCAGCGCCGCCGGTTCCTCGACAACGCGCTCGACGAGCTCGAGCGGCTCGAGCGACTGGTCGATGGCCTGCTCGCGCTCGCCCGCGCCGAGCAGCCGCACGCGGGCGGCCGCATCTCGCTGACCGAGCTGCTCGCCGCGATCGACCAGCGCTGGCCCGACGTCGTGCTCGCCCAGCCCGAGCGCGCGCGCGAGGTCGAGGGCAGCGCGGCCCAGCTCGCGACCGTGCTCGACAACTTGATCGACAACGCCTTCGCGCACGGCGGCCCCGAGGTCCACGTCGCGGTGCGCGGGCTCGGGCCCGACGACAGCGACGATCGTCGGACCGGCTTCGAGGTCATCGACGACGGCCCCGGCATCTCGCCGGCCAACGCCGAGCACATCTTCGATCGCTTCTTCACCACCAACCGCGAGCACGGCGGCACCGGCCTCGGGCTCGCGCTGTGCCGCCGCATCATCGAGACCCACGGCGGCACCATCGAGGTCGAGAGCGCACCGGGCCGCACCTGCATCCGGGTGTGGCTGCCGGCGGTCTAAGCCAACGCGTGAGCGAGCTGCTCGAGGCGATCGAACTCGGCGCGCTGCAGGTCGGCGATCTCCAGCAGCTTGTCGCCGCTCCGCGAGCCCTCGAGCTTGACCGGCACGTAGCGCATGCGCTGCGTCGGTGGGATCTGCAGCGCGGTCGAGAGCGCAGTCGCGACCTCGTCGAGCAGCTGCTCGCTCTCCGTCAACGCTCGGTAAGCAGCCGCGAGCGCCCGCGCTTGCTCCTCCTCCTTCTCCTTGCCGCCCATTCGCCCGCCCACGACGAACGCGGTCGTGACCGCCGCGTTGACGACCGCAGCCGCGACATCGGCCGCGTCGATGCCCGGCCGCCCGAGCGACTCGAGCCCGGCCAGCAAGTTGCCGATCGCCGCGAGGTGCTTGCGAACCATCGCGCTGCGCTGGGCCAGGCTCATCGCGGCGATCTGCGAGCGCTTGCGTGCGGCCAAGTACGCGGGCAACCCCTCGCCGCCCTCGTGTCCGCAGCTCGAGCAGCGATACGCAGCTTCGGCCAGGGTCACGAGTTCGGTCGAGTCGCACGCGAGACACCGCGGCTCGGTATTGCGAGCCGACTTTCCGAACGTGCTGCGCAACCAGTCTCGGAGCGACATGGCTACTTGGTGATCGTCCGCTCGAACTCGAGGTTGCCGTTCTCGTCGTAGAACGCCGTGTAGATCTGCGTGCTGGTGAGCTCGAGCAGCAGGAAGCCGGGCGTGGTGTCGTCCTCCCAGTACACGTCGTTGCCGCCGCCGTGATGCTCGAACTCGGTGGTCTTGCAGCCCGCGCCCGAGACGATGAAGTTGGTCGTCATCTCGTTGTTGCCACAGGTGCCCTGCGGCCACTGCCGGTTGTGGTCGTGACCCGAGAGGTAGAGGTCGACCTTGCCGCACAGCGACTCGTCCATGACCTCCTTGACCGTCTCGCCGCTCGCCTGCGGCGGCCACGGGAGGTTCTCGTAGTTGCCCGCGTTGCCGTGCGCACCGTTCGAGTAGTAGGGGTGGTGACCGATGGCGATCTTCCACGGCGCGTCGCTGGCTTGAATCGCGCCGTCGAGCCAGTCCTGCTGGTCGTTGGTCTCGTGGTCCCACATCAAGCGGGTCGTATCCATCACGAAGAAGTCGACGTTCGGGTACTGGTCGATCGCGTACCACTTGTCGATCATCGTCCACTTGTCGGAGTAGTCGGTGTACTCGATCTCGTAGGCCGCCTTCTCCCACGCGAAGCTCAGCGTGCCGTAGTCGTGGTTGCCCATCGCGATCCAAAACGGCATCGTGAGGTCGGCGTAGGGCATCTCGAACTTGGTCTGGAACTGGTCGTCATCGACCGAGGAGACGCCGTCGTCGTAGAAGTTGTCGCCGAGGTAGAGCACGAACTCGCAGCCGCCCTTGTCGGCGCAGATCGCCTCGATCGCGGCCGCGACGTTGTACTGGCCGGTGTTGCCCTCACCCGCGTCGCCCATCGCGATGAAGCGGACCAGCGTGTCGGGATCGCCGTCGCCATCGCCGTCGCCATCGCCATCACCCGTGTCGCCGTCGCCGTCGCCCGTGTCTCCGTCACCGTCGCCATCGCCGGTGTCGCCATCGCCATCACCCGTGTCACCGTCACCGTCGCCAAGCTCGGCGGTGTCACCGTCGCCGTCGCCGCTGCTGGAGGTCTCATCGGTGCTCCCGGCCGCACCATCGTCGGCGCAAGCGAGCAGTAGAGCGAATGCGAGGCAGGACAGAGCAGATCGGCGCATGGCGCCGTTGATAGCAACAAATCCGGGCGCGTTGGGGACTCGCCGCCGAGTGCGTCGAGATGTTGCGAGAACTTGCCGCTCTCGCCATCGACGCGTGCTGCGCAGCCACGTCGCGGCCTCCGAGCGGCTCCCTCCGAGCGGCTCCCTCCGAGCGGCTCACGGATCGGCGGCGACCAGAGCCTCCAGCAGAGCCTTGGCCGTGCGCCAGGTCTGCTCCGAGGCTCCGGCCGCGAGCAAGATCGCGTTGAGGTCGACCGGTGCCCCGCTCGCATCGGGCTCGAGCGCGGCCTCGGGCGCTGCCCCGTCCGCTTCGGCGTGAGCACGATGCAGCAGCGCCCACGGCGTCGTGCCGATCGCTCGCGCGTACGCGACCAAGGTGTCGACGCGCGGCCAGCCCTTGCGGCCCTCGACGTCCCGCACCGCCGCGCGCGAGAGCTGGGCGCGACGAGCCGCCTCACCGGGCGAGAGCCCGGCGGCCTCGCGGTTGGCCTTGGCGATGCTCGCGAGCTTGGCCCGGAACGCCGCCTCCTCGCGCTCGTCGGTCGCCTCGGCCTCCGCGGGCGTCGCTGTCATTCGCGTGCTCATGCCAATGCAATACGAGCGCAGCTCACCTCACCAATGCATTAGTACCACGATTGCGACGCCCCACGAAGCGATTTCTCGAATCGCATCTGTGTCCCAATTGTCGCCCCCCGCCCGCCCGATCACGGGGCAGTTCGGGCATTTGGGGCGTTCGGCCACGCTGGCGAAATTTCGCCAGCAGCGGCCCGAAACAAAACAATTGCGTACACCCGGACCGATGTCAGCATGGATGGGCAATGACGATGGGTGAGAGTCGAATCATCGCGCACGAGATCGTGTTTCAGCTCGGACCCGACGACGTCGTCTACGCACACCTCGGCGAGCCACGCTTCGAGCTGTTCGAGCTGTGGATGACCGCCGAGTTCTTCTACGAGGTCTCGTTCTGGAGCGTCATCACCAGCGACGGCAGCCGCTGTCCGATCCAGGTGATGTTCCGGCAAGACGACTTCGAGCACGTGTTCATCTCGCTCAACCACCGCGCCGCCCGGATCCGCTCGGGCTTCGCTCGCTTCACTCGCCCGCCCCACCGCCGCGCCAGCATGCGCAGCCATGCGCTCGCTGCCGAGTTCTTCGCGACCAACGTCGAGGCGATCACCTGGGGCGAGTTCCCGGAGTTCGACGGCTTTGCGATCGGGTCGTGGAAACACCCTGCTGAGCACCCCCGAGCCGCGACCTTGCGCCCACAGCTCGACTGATGCGCAAGCGAGCGCGCGGACTTCGCTCACGGCACGGTGCTCGCTGTATCCGCGCTTCCGTGTGGTCTAGGAACCTGTGTATGCTGGCGGCCCCGGCGGCAAAGCCCCGGAGCGAATCGCATGCGCTTGAACACCCCCAACCCCACCGGCTCTCTGCGGCTCGCGATGCTCATCGCGGTCAGCCTTCCGCTCGCCTGCTTCAAGGGCGACGACGGAAGCAACGACTCCGTGGCCAACGACGAGTCCGAGTCAGGGTCGACGGACACGGGCGATGAGTGTCCGGTCGCCACCGACGGGTGCCCGTGCACGGCCGGCGGCGGCTGCGACCAGGGGCTCGAGTGCAGCGACGGCGTCTGCGGCCCGATCCAGGCGGTGTGCGGCAACGGGCAGATCGAGCCGGGCGAGAGCTGCGACGACGCCAACGACTACAATACCGACTCGTGCACGACCCTGTGCGCGGCGCCGAGCTGCGAGGACGGCATCACCAGCGGTGACGAGGTCGACGTCGACTGCGGCCTCGATGCCTGCGGGGTCGGCTGTGACTTCGGCCAGGCCTGCACGAACCCGAACGACTGCACGTTCCCGAGCTGCGGTCCGGCCCCCGGCGGCGGCGAGGGCATGGTCTGCGAGCTGCCGAGCAGCTGCGCGCACTGGCTGACCCACAACGCGGGCGCGACCGACAACACCTACGCGATCGATCCCGACGGCGCCGCCGGTCCGATCGAGCCGATGGACGTGTTCTGCCACATGACCAAGAACGGTGGCGGTTGGACGCTCGTGTTCGTGGCCAGCGACGACGACGTCGACACCTGGACGTGGAACAACCGGGCGAAGATGGCCAGCGACCCCGAGCCGGTCGGCACGCTCGCCTCGCGGAACCTCGACTTCATGTCTCGGGCCTACCGCGACCTTCCGTTCACCGATCTGCTGTTCATCCACCAGCCCTCGAATGTCTGGGCCAACTACGACAACGTCGGCGACGGCAGCAAGAGCATCGCCACGTTCATCGCCGACATCGGCAACGATCCGGTCTGCGACTACAACATGGCCGGCGCAGGCTTCCCGCTCGCGATGGGCAGCACGCTGACCGGCAGCGGCGAGCTGTGCATGGACACCGACCTGTACTTCAACCTCGGCGACCACGAGTCGTCGCTGACCGAGTGCCAGGACTTCGGCTCCAACGGCAACGCTGCCGCGTTCGGCCCGGTGTGGAACGCCGACAATGGATCCGGCTGCCCGTTCGACGATCCGGCCGAGTTCGGCCTCGGTCCGCACGGGCCCTGCGGCGTCTGTCCGGACGAGTTCGCGGCCACCGAGTTCGACTACCTCGGCTACGCGAGCGCGCTGAACCTCAACACCGGCACCAAGAAGGCCGGCGAGAACTACATCCAGATGTACGTTCGCTGAGCGTACGCAGGCTCGACGCGTGAACCGAAGGTGAACCGAAGGTCTAAAGACGGACGGCCCTCGGTTCGCGATTGGGCCCGATCGATCCCTGCCTCGGCGGCGCTGGCTGGCGCGATGCTCAGCTGCGATCTGCCGCTGCGGGCGATCGACAGGGTCGGCGGACCCCAGCGCCTGATCGAGGCCGGACACGCGTTCGCCAAGCTGCTGTGGCGCGCCTTCGAGCTGACCGGCGCCGAGCTCGAGGTCCGCGGGCGCGAGCACGTGGTCCCCGGCGAGCGCTACGTGATCGTCGCCAACCACCAGGGCTTCTCCGACGTGATCGTGATCAGCTCCGCGCTGGCCGAGCTGCAGGCCCGCTACGTGGCCAAGCGAGAGCTCGCGCGCGGCTGGCCGAGCATCTCGTACCTGATCGTCGCGAGCGGCTCGGCGGTCATCGATCGCAAGCAGCCCAACGCTGCGATCGCCGAGATCGAGCGGCTCGGGCATCAAGCCAAGCGCGAGCGCTGGAGCGTGGCGATCTTTCCGGAGGGCACCCGCGCCAAGGACGGTGTGCCGCGCAGCTGGAAGACCCGCGGAGTCCAGGCGCTCCTCGACACCACTGGTCCGTGCCGCGTGCTGCCGGTCTCGCTGCGCGGCGGCGCCGAGCTGTTCGCCTACAACGGCGCGCCGTTTCGAGCCGGCGTGAAGATGGCCTGCATCGTCCACCCGCCCGTCGATCCGCCGGGGCCCGACGACGACTTCGCCGCGTGGCTCGAGGGTGTGCGCCAGACGGTCGCCAGCGAGCTCGAGTGAGCCGTCACGCGACCGCGACGTCGTCGGCCTGCGCGATCAATTGCTCGAGCTCGGCCAGCTGCGGCGGCTTGGCCAGGTGCCCGTCGAAGCCCGCCTGCGTGGCCTTCTCGCGATCCTCGGGCAGCGCGTAGCCGGTCAGCGCGATCAAGAAGATGTCGCGCAGCAGCGGATCGCTGCGCAGCGCCTTGGCGACCTCGTAGCCGCTCATCGCCGGCAGGCCGATGTCGCAGAGCACCACCTCGGGCCGCCACGCGCGAGCCATGGCGATCCCGGCCAGCCCGTCGTGCTCGACCACCACGTCGTGGCCGGACAGCTCGAGCGCTTCTTTCAACGACAGCGCCGCGTCGACGTTGTCTTCGATCACGAGGATCCGTCGGCGCTGAGCCACGCCCGCGCGCATCGGGTGCGTGTTGGTGAAGGCCGACGGCGCGCGCAGGGTCGGGAGCACGACTTTGAACTCGGCCCCCTGCCCCTCGCCCGCGCTGTGGGCCGACACCTGACCGCCGTGCAGCTCGGTCAGACCCTTGACCAGCGCGAGCCCGAGACCGAGGCCGCCGGAGGTGCGCGCGAGCGTGCGATCGGCCTGCACGAACGGCTCGAACAGGTGCACGAGCAGATCGGGCGTCATGCCGACCCCGTCGTCGCGCACGTGAATGACGGCTTGCTCGTCCTGCTGCTCGAGCGTCACCCAGGTGTGCCCGCCGCGGGCAAACTTGGCGCTGTTGGCCAGCAGGTTGGAGATGATCTGCGCGAGCCGAGTCGGATCACCGTCGACCCAGATCGGCCGCGACGACAGCCGACTCTCGAGCTGAATGTCGGCGTCGCTGAACAGCGACGCGTAGTCCGTCAGCGTGCGCGTGACAATCTCGACGAGATCGACGCGCGAGCGCTCGAGCTCGATCTTCCCGCGCGAGATCCGAGTGACGTCGAGCAGGTCGTCGACGATGCGAGTCAGGTGCTGGACCTGGCGCTCGATCACCGCGCGCGCGCGTGTGGCCTGCTCGCTGGCCGGCGGCACGCGGTGGAGGATGTAGAGCGCGTTGGAGATCGGGCTCAGCGGGTTGCGGAGCTCGTGGCTGAGCACCGACATGAATTGGGTCTTGTGCTCGTCGGCCTCGCGCAGCCGCTTCTCGCCCGCGCGCAGCTCCGCCGCCGCCAGCTCCGCGGCCATCATCGCGTCGCGCAGCGATCCGCACAGCCACGCGGTGATGGTCGCGGTGAACAGAAAAAGCCCGGTCATCGTGAGCGCCGGAGCCGACAGCGCCCAGCCGTGAACCGGAGAGACAAAGAAGTAATTCGCGGTCAAGCCACTCGACGCCGCGCACACGACTCCCGGCCAGCGGCCCGCCAGCCAGGCGCACACGACCACACCAAAGAAGAAGAACAGGAACGGCGCGGCGTGGGGCTCGGGCAGCACCAACGACTGCGTGACCGTCATCAGCACCGTGAGCAAGGGTGCACTCACGAATTTCCACAACACGCTCAGCTGCGGCGGCCCAGGGAGTCGGAAGTGCACGCGGCTCATGGCGTGCTCTCAAGCTAGTCCAACCTACTCACGTTGACAGTGCAGGCGCAGCGCGCCGCTGCGACCAGCAACCCCCGGCTGCCCGCGGAGCTCTCGATCGACCCGGAAAACGAGCCGCTCAGCTCGGTGTCGAACACCACGCTCGCACGAACGCGAGCGGGTCCTCGATGGGTGTGCGTGCGGCGGCAGAGCGCGGCGTGGTGATCTCGAGCGTGATGCCGTTCGGATCCTCGAAGTAGAGCGACCGCTGCGAGCCATGATCTTCCTCGCGAAAGCGGACCTCGTGTCGCTGCAGCCGCTGCTTCCAGCTCGCCAGTGCGGCGTTCGACTCGCAGGTGAATGCGAAGTGGCGGCTGTCCTGCGGCAGCGTGGGCTCGCTCGCCGGCGTCGCGCCTCGCACCGCGCACAGCACCAGCTGCCGCTCGTCGCTCAGCGCGAAGGTCATCATCAGCCACGGCTTGCCGTCCCAGTCGTCACCGGAGACGACCTCGAGCAGATCGAGATCGAGCACATCGGTGTAGAAGCGCAGGCTCTCCTCGGGGTCGACGATCGGGAGCGCGAGGTGGTCCACTCGAAGCGGCGAGTCCATCGGCGATGTCTCCTACGGTGTGTTCGGGAGCATGCGAGCAGCGAGCCCGGCGCCGAAGCGGCGACGGAGGTCGAGGCGATCGAGCTGAACGTAACCGATGAAGCAACCGCAGGTCTGCTGCGGACAAGGCTCGTCGCGCAGCAGCTGCGCGAGCCCGAGCTCGTAGAGGTTGCCGAGCGGACGCTCGACGAAGTGACAGCGGCTCACGCCGCCATCACCACGCACGAACAGGGCCGTGCGTCCGGCCGCGCACGAGTGCCCGCGGGTCTCGTGCCGCACGGCGTTGAGCCCGAACAGCGAATCGATGGCAGCGAGACGCTCGCGCTCACCCTCGCGGTAGTAGCCGGGGCCGGCGCTCTTGTAGGCGTTGATCCACAGGTACACCTCGGGTCGCAGGCGAGCCCGCAGCGCCTCGATCAGCTCGAAGTGCTCGCGCAGACCCACGACGCCGACGCTGTAGCGGATGCCGAGCGCGTCGAGCTCGGCGCAGCGATCGACGAAGCGCTCGAGCGTGGTCTGGCTCGGATGAAAGGTCGTCCACAGGCCCAAGGTCTCGCGCTTGGCCTCGGCGAGCGGCTCGAGTCGGCTCGACAGGTTGGTCTGGATCGCGACCGCGACCACGTGCGGCAGCCACGAGAGCTCGACCAGCGCGGGCGCATAGTACGGCCGGATCAGCGCCTCGCCCCACGGCGTGAACAGGATCGACAGCCGCCGCGCGGCTGCCTCGCCCCCGCGACACCACGCGACGAAGCGGGCGAGCTCGGCCTGGTCGCGGGCGAGCTCCTCGCGCGAGCTGACGTGCTTGGCGAACGGGCAGTAGTCGCAGTCGTAGTTGCAGCTCGACAGCGGCCCACGCCAGTTGATGTGGAGTTCGTCCATCAGCGCAGCTCGAAGTCCCGCGACGCGGCGCGGACCGAATCGGAGTAGAGCCAGGGCGCGATCGCGTCGGCCCACTCGAGCATGCGCTCGGTGGGGATCAGCGTGTCACCGACGAGCGCCAGCAGGCCGTGCTCGAGCAGCTCGTCGAGCTCGCAGAAGTCCGCGCGCGCGTCGGTCCCGAAGCGCGCTCGATAGTCCGGCAGCGAGAGCCCCTCGATCTGCAGCAGCGACTGGATCAGCCAGCGCCGACGCTGCTCGTCTTCGTCGAGCTCGATGCCGTAGCGAGCCTGACCCAGCTGCGCGCGCGGGCGATCGATCCAGGCCGCGACGATCTCGCGAATGCTCGCGCTGCCCACCGCCCAGTCCTCGGAGTAATGCAGCGCGCGCGTGTAGGAGCGCGCGCCGACGCCCAGGCCGATCATCCCGTCGGCCTGGCAGCAGTAGACCGGTCCGCCCGTGGCCCCACCGGGCTTTTGGAACATGCGCATCGAGACCTGCTGATAGCCCTGCGCGCGCAGGTGATCACGCCCCGCTCGCAGGCACGCGAGCCGCTGATCGTCCCAGCTGCGTCCGTGCCGACCCAGGCCCGTCAGCGGGCGCTGGTAGAGCGGATAGAGGTAGAGCTGCTCGGGCGCCCACGCGAGCGCGCGATCGATCGCGGCCACGAAGCTGGCCGGCGTCTGCCCGGCGATGCCATAGATGAGATCGATGTTGAGCGTGGCGAAGCGACGCGCGCGGATGCGATCGAGCGCCTGCTCGCCGAGGCTCACCGCCTGCGGACGACCGAGCGCGCGCAGCTCGTCCTCGAAGAAGCTCTGGATGCCGATGCTGATCCGCGAGGTGCCGCGGGCCTCGAGCACGGCCAGGCGCTCGTCGGTGCAGGTCTCGGGCGAGGTCTCGACCGAGCCCGGCATGCTCACGAAGTCGATCGGCCACCGGCGCTCGAGCTCGACGAACACACGCTCGAGCTGGTCCGCCTCGAGCAGCGTCGGCGTGCCGCCGCCGATCGCCCAGCGAGCGAAGCGAGCGTCGGGCACCGCCTCGGCGACCACCTCGATCTGGGCGGCGAGCGTGTCGAGCCAGCGCCCCGGCAGCTCGGCCGGCGGGTGCTTTTGCGTGAACAGATTGCAGAACCCGCAGCGCACCGCGCAGAACGGCACGTGCACGTAGAGGAACAGCCGCTCGCGCTGCTCGTGCGCCCAGACCTCGCTCAGCGCACGCGGACGCGGCAACTCTCGATACGCGGTCTTGTGCGGATAGGCGTAGCCATAGCCGACGAACGGCGAGCCCTCGAGCAGCGCAGTGACGCTCGGCGGCCGCGGGTCACGACCGTAGCCACGCACCGAGTTGGTGCTCATGCGCGCTCCTGCGAGTCGAGGCGATCGAGCGTGAGCTCGGCGTACGGCACCTCCCACACGACCGGGTGCGCGAGCCGATGACCGACGTAGCCGTCTTCGCCGTAGGCGGTGCCGTGGTCCGAGCAGACGATCGCCAGCAGCGGCGCGCGGCGGCGCAGCGCGGTGAACAACGGCTCGAGCTGTCCATCCACGTAGGCGAGCGCGGCCAGCTGCGTGTGTGGGTCATCGCGCTCGCGTCCCGGCAGGTAGTGGCAGTTCGGCTGATGCAGGGCCGAGATGTTGACGAAGCAGAACACGCGGCGCGAGTCGGGCAGCGCGGCGATGCGCTCGCACGCCCAGCGAACCTGATGGCGGGTCGAGTCGCGATCGGTGACGCCGAACTCCGGGCACCAGCGGTGCTCGTCGAACAGCGCTGGGAGCACGCGACCGAGCGGCGTCAGCTCGTTGAAGAAACCCACCCCGCCCACGCAGATCGCATGATAGCCGCGCTCGCGCAGGCCGGTGACGAGATTGGGCGCGTCGAACACGGCCGTGCGCGCGTCGGTGGTCTCGCTGCCGGCGAACGCCATCGCGAACAGCCGCGGGTGCCCACCCGGCTCGATCGGCGTCGGCAGGAACCCGGCGAAGAACGCCTGATGGGCTGCCCACGTGAAGCTGCCCGGCGTATGCCGCCGCTCCCACCCGTCGCTGCTCGTCGTTCGCAGGAGCGCCGCCAAGAACGGAGTGCGCCCCTCGACGACGCCCCGCTGCGCCACGTCGTAGCGCAGCGTGTCGAGGGTCAGCAGCAGCACATCGTGGCTGCCCACGCAGGCCGCGGCGTCGATCCCTGGCATGCGTGAGGTGTAGCCCAGGTCGCTCGGCGCCCGATAGTCACTCGGCCCACGCTTCGAGATCGCGGGCGAGCTTGGCACGCGCGCGGGCCTCGATCTGCCGCACGCGCTCGCGCGAGATGCCGAAGCGGCGGCCGAGCTCGACCAGGCTCGGGCGTCGATCGGCGAGCACGCGCGCCTCGATGACCGTGCGCTCGCGCGGGTCGAGGGCCGCGAGCGCCGAGTCGAACAAGTGATGGCGGCGATCATGCCGCTCTGCGTCCAGCAGCTTTCGCTCCGGATCGCCGGCCGACTCCGGGTGCTGGTTGGCGAGCTCGGTCAGCTCGCCCGCGAGATCGCGGCCGCTCAGGCGCTGCTGCATCTGCTCGATCCGATCGAGCGAGCACCCGAAGCTCATCGCCAGGGCCTCGCGCATCTCGGTGGTGTCGTAGCCGTGCGCCGACAGCCGCGCCTGCTCGCGCGCGAGCCCGAAGAACAGCCGTGTGGCGAGCGAGCTCTTGCCGATCCCGACCACGCTCCACGAGCTCATCACGAACTCGAGGATCTCCGCGCGCACCCAGTAGCCGGCGTAGGTCATGAACCTCAGCTCGCGCGCCGGCTCGAAGCGATCGAGCGCGATGACCAGCCCGAGGTTGCCCTCGCCGACCAGCTCGGCGAGCGCGTGGCCGTAGCCGAGGTAGCGCCGCGCGATCACGACCACGTCGCGCAGGTGCGAGCCGACCAGCAGCTCCGAGGCGTCCGCGTCACCGCGATGGTGACGGCGCGCGAGCTCGAGCTCGCGGTCCCGATCGAGCCTCGGATAACGCTCGATGCTGGCCAGGTAGCGCGAGAGCCCAGCGTCGGGCGCCTCGCGTGGGCTGAAGCTCATTGGTTGATTCGAAAACACCTGCTCGCAGTCCGCATCAGCGCCGCGGGGAGCCGTGGCGCTCGAGCCATGGCGCTCGAGTGGACGTCCGAACTCGGCCTCGGACCGCAGCCAATGGAGTCCCTCCCCCAGGACCCGCAGCCATCACGTCGGCGACGCGACGACCGCGTCCTTCTTATACCAGACCAGACGTAGGAATTTCGGGTAAATGGAGGCCATGCGAGCGATCATCCTCGAGCAGCACGGCGGCCCCGAGGTCCTTAGCGCCAGCGATCAACCGGCCCCGCAGCCGGGACCGGGCGAGGTCGTGGTCGATGTCCACGCCTGCGCGATCAACCGGCTCGATCTGTGGGTTCGTGGTGGGCTACCCAACCTTCGCATCACCTATCCACACATTCTCGGCAGCGACATCGCCGGAGTCGTGCGCGAGGTCGGCGAGGGTGTGAATGTGGCGCTGATCGGCCGCGAGGTAATCCTCAATCCCGGCGTATCGTGCGGTCGCTGCGAAGCGTGCCTCTCGGGTTGGGACAATCTGTGCCCCGATTATCGAATCCTCGGGGAGAACACGACCGGCGGCTACGCCGAGCGCATTCGTGTACCAGCGACCAATCTCGTCGACAAGCCCGCCAACTTGTCGATGATCGAAGCCGCCGCGGTGCCCCTCACCTTTTTGACCGCATGGCAGATGCTGGTCGTGAGGGCAGCGATTTCCCCGGGCGACACCGTGCTCATTCACGCCGTGGGCAGCGGAGTGGGATCCGCCGGCCTGCAGATCGCCAAATTGTTCGGTGCTCGAGTGATCGCGCTGGCCAGCACCGACGCCAAGCTCGCCAAGGCCCGCGAGCTCGGAGCCGACGAGACCATCCGCAGCGACTCCAACGATTGGCCCAAGCAAGTCCGTTCGCTCCCTGGCATCGGCCGACGTGGAGTCGACGTGGTATTCGAGCACGTCGGTCGCGCGACCTGGGAGGACAGCATCAAGCTGTGCCGCAACGGCGGTCGCATTGTCACGTGCGGCGCCTCCTCGGGTTGGGACGCGACCACCGATCTACGCCATGTGTTCTTTCGCCAGATCCAGATCCTGGGATCGACGATGGGATCGAAGGCCAGCATGTTTCGGATCGCCGCGTTGGTCGCCGAAGGTCGCTTGCGACCGGTGATCGATCGCGTGTTCCCGTTGGCCGAGGCCGCCGACGCCCACCGCTACCTCGATCGCCGCGAGCAGTTCGGCAAAGTGGTGCTGGCGATCCATGACTGATCCAGCGGATCGCACCGATCGCCCCGCCGCGGCGCGACCCGAGCTGTGGGCCCCGCGGATCACCGTCGTCGTCGCGCTGCTGCTCGCGCTCGCGTATGCGTTCGCGGGCTCCGGCGTCGGCGAGTTCTGCCTCGACGACGCGTGGATCCACCTCGCC
>DATLLB010001097.1:0-6476 GCA_035538075.1 Enhygromyxa sp. | reverse complement strand
GGTGCCAAGGTCGACGCGATCGAGGCCGGCGACGCGGAGATGGAGATGCCCGACAGCACCACGCTGACCGTCGAGGACGCCTGCGGCTACGACATCGAGCTCACCCGGCACTGGTCGAAGAGCCTCGACAGCATGTACGAGAACTCCAAGAAGATGGTCGACGGGCTCACCGAGGTCGAGTGGCTGAAGGACGAGAAGACCGCGACCGGGTACACGATCCACTACAAGGGCAAGGCTCCGCTCGGCGACATGTACGGGATGAGCCGCGGGCTGGTCGTGGGTGATCGCTTGGTCCTGTGCGACTCGGGCCTCGGCCGCTCGGAGAAGCACGAGGCGGCTTGTCTGCTCGCGATCTGCGAGTCGATCGCTCCGGCTTCCTGAGCCGATCACCGCGGGGCCTCAGCGACGCAGCTTGGAGAACGGGTTGTTCGAGAACCCGCCGTCGCCCGAGCTCGCGCGCGTGGCCCCGCGCTGGCCCCCACCCTTGCCGCCGCGCTTTTGCCCGAAGCTGCGCTCCTGCGAGGGGCCGGCTTCCTGCTCGCGTCGCTCGGCTGGCTTGCCGGGCTTGGCCTTGGCCGAGAGGCCGATGCGGCGCAGCTGCAGATCGACGCTGAGCACGGTCACCTTCAGGCGATCGCCCACCTTCACGACCTTGCGCGGATCGTCGACCCACTTGTCGCTCAGCTCGCTGATGTGGACGAGCCCGTCTTGGTGCACGCCGACGTCCACGAACGCGCCGAAGTTGGTGACGTTGGTGACCACGCCCTCGAGCGCCATGCCGATCTCGAGATCTTCGAGCTCGTGCACGTCGTCGCGGAACTGCGCGGCGGTGAACTCGGCCCGCGGATCGCGACCGGGCTTGGCGAGCTCGGCCACAATGTCGCGCAGGGTCGGCTCGCCGATGTCACCGCCGACGTACTTGCGGATCTCGATGCGCTTGGCCAGCTCGGCGTTGCCGACCAATTCCCGCGCGGACACGCCGAGGTCGGCGGCCATGCGCTGGACCACCTTGTAGCGCTCGGGGTGCACGGCCGAGCGATCGAGCGGCTCCTCGCTCTCGCGCACGCGCAGGAAGCCCGCCGCCTGCTCGAAGGTCTTGGGCCCGAGACCCGGGACCTTCAGCAGCGCGTCGCGGCTGACGAAGATGCCGGCGTTGTCACGGTGCGCGACGATCTTCTTGGCCAGGGTCCCGCCGACGCCGGCGACGTAGCTGAGCAACGGCGCCGAGGCGGTGTTGAGCTCGACGCCGACTCGGTTCACGCAGCTCTCGACCACCTCGTGCAGCTTCTTGCGGAGCAGCGTCTGGGTGACGTCGTGCTGGTACTGGCCGACGCCGATCGACTTGGGATCGATCTTGACCAGCTCGGCCAGCGGGTCCTGGAGGCGCCGCGCGATCGAGATGGCTCCGCGCACGGTGAGATCGAGATCGGGGAACTCGTCGCGCGCGACGTCGGAGGCCGAGTACACGCTGGCCCCGGCCTCGCTGACGCTCACGACCACGGGCTTTTCGGTCAGGTTCACGATCGCCTTGCGAGCGAGCGCCTCGGTCTCGCGGCCGCCGGTGCCGTTGCCGACCGCGAGCGCCTTCGGCCGATGCTTGGCCACGAACGCGGCCAGCTCCTTCAGCGCACGCTCCTCGTTCTGCAGCGGGAAGATCGTGATGGTCTCGAGAAATTTCCCGGTCGCGTCGACGGCCGCACACTTGCAGCCGGTGCGCAGGCCCGGATCGATGCCGATCACCGGCACCGCCCCGAGCGGCGCGGCGAGCAGCAGGCTGGCGACGTTCTCGGCGAACACCTCGACGGCCTCGCGGTCGGCCTTCTGCTTGAGCTCGACGCGGACGTCGGTCTCGACCGACACGGCCAGCCGCGCGCGCAGGGCCTTGTCGATCGCCCCGCGCAGCTCACCGGCGTACGGCGAGCGCTCGTTGACGCCGAGGATCTGCTCGACCTCCGGCTGGATCACGGCGTTGTCGACCGCGATCGTCGAGCGCAGCACGCCTTCCTTCTCGCCGCGGCGGATCGCCAGGTAGCGGTGCGAGGGCACGTGGGCGGCCGGCTCGGACCACTCGAACCAGTCGGCGAATTTGTTGGGCGCCTCGGTGTCGACGCCGGGCATCGCCTTGGTCTCGAGCTGGCCGCGCTCGGTGTAGTGCTTGCGGACGAGCGTGCGGACCTCGGGGTGCTCGACCACGGTCTCGATCACGATCTCGCGCGCGCCGGCCAGCACCGCGTCGACGTTGGGCAGCTCCTTGCTCGGATCGACCAGCGCCGCCGCTTCGGCCTGCGGCTGCGCGTCGAGGGCCTGCGCGAGGATCCGCTCGGCCAGCGGGCCGAGCCCTTGCTCGCGAGCGATCGTCGCCTTGGTGCGGCGCTTGGGCTTGAACGGGAGGTACAGATCCTCGAGCTCCTGCTTGGTCGCGGCGGCGCGCAGCTTGGCTTCCAGCGCAGGCGTGAGCTTCTGTTGCTCGCCGATCTCTTTGAGGACTGCCGCGCGCCGCTTCTCGAGCTCGTCGAGGTAGGCGTGGCGCTCCTCGATCGTCCGGATCTGGACCTCGTCGAGTCCTCCGGTGACTTCCTTGCGGTAGCGGGCGATGAACGGGACCGTCGCGCCTTCGGACAGCAAACGCACGACGGCGGCGACTTTGGGCTCCGGAAGCGCGAGCTCCCGAGCCAGGGCGGGGACCAAATCGACGGACGGTACTGCGCTGGTCTCGGACATGGCGTGGGCTTTGGGTCGGTCGGTCTACGGCGGCGATCGTTGGATTGCAAGCGCTTGCGAGCGACGCAAACCCTGGTCGACAATCGCGGTCACGATGCCCCGACTGATCGTCAACCCCGGGCACCGCGACGAGCGCGTGCACGAGATCAGCGTCGGGACCAAGACGATCGGACGCGGCCGCGAGAGTGACATCCGCGTGGCCAACAAGAGCCTCTCGCGCCAGCACGCGCGCATCGTCGTCGACCCGACCGGCAAGGTCACGCTCGACGACATCGGCAGCAAGAACGGGACCTTCATGGAAGGTCAGCGCATCGAGGGCCCGCGCTTGCTGACCGACGGCCAGCAGTTCTGCTGCGGCGACGTGCTGTTCCTGTTCAGCGCCAGCGAGTACTCGGTGCCGGCACCCGAGACCATCGTGCGCGAGATCTCGGCCGAGTCGAGCCACGTGCTCAGCCACGATCTGCTCGACGAGGCCCGCAAGCGCAAGCAATCGGGCTTCGGCCGACCCAAGCTGCCGAAGAGCGCCGAGGGTCGCCTGCAGGTGTTGCTAGACGTCGCGCGGCTGTTGTCGTCGCCCGAGTCGATCGACAAGCAGCTGGTCAAGATCCTCGATCTGGTGTTCTCGATCCTCGACGTCGATCGCGTGGCGATCATCATGATCGACGAGAACACCGGCGACTTCGGTCCACCGGTCGTCGAGTCGCGCCGCGGCGACACGATCGCCAGCGCGGCGCAGGCCGCCTACAGCAAGCACATCCTCAATTACGTGCGCGAGCGCAGCGTCGCGGCGCTGTTCTCCGACGCGTCCGAGGATCCGCGGCTGGAGAACGCCGACTCGATCCACATGAGCTCGGTCCGCTCCTCGATGTGCGCGCCGCTGCGCTCGCAGGATCGAGTGATCGGGGTGCTCTACGTCGACAACCTGACGATCCCCGCGGTGTTCTCGGGCGAGGATCTCGAGCTGCTCTCCGCGTTCGCGGCCCAGGCTGCGATCGCGATCGAGAACTCGCGCCTCTACCAGCGGCTGCAGCAAGAGGCGGTCGCGCGCAACAACCTGCTGCGCTTCTTCCCGCCGACCACGATCGCGCAGCTGATGGAGAAGCCGAGCCTCACGGTGCAGGCGATCGAGACCGAGGTCACCGCGCTGTTCTGCGACATCAGCGGGTTCACGAGCATGTCGGCGAGCATGTACCCGCGCGACGTGGTCGCGCTGCTCAACCGCTACTTCCCGATCATCACCGAGATCGTGTTCCAGCATGAAGGCACGCTGGAGAAGTACATCGGCGACGCCCTGCTCGCGGTCTGGGGCGCGCCGTTTCGGCGGGTCGACGACACTCGCCGGGCCGTGCACGCGGCGGTGCAGATGCAGAAGGCGATCGCGACGCTGTCGAACGAGCTGTCCGAGCTATCTTCACGCCGCTCCGCGGCTGAGCTGCCGCCGCTGCGCATCCACATCGGGCTCAACACCGGGCCGGTCGCGGCCGGCAACATCGGCTCGGAGCACTACCTGCAGTACGCGACGATCGGCGACGCGACCAACCTCGCCAGCCGCATCTGCAACGTCGCCAAGGCTGGTGAGATCGCGCTGGGGGTGCCGACCCTCGAGCGGCTCGGCGGGCGGATCGACTGGCCGATCGAAGGGCCGGAGTTTCACAAGGTCAAGGGCCGCGACGAGCCGCTGCCTGTGTACAAGCTGCGCTGGGACAGCTGAGATCGGAGCTTGGCGCGTGGGCGCTGGGCAGCGTGCAGGCTGGCGTTTATCGTCGTGGCGATGCGAAGGACGGGAGCGCTGATCGGGTTTGCCTTGCTCGCGTGCGTGCAGGTCAACCCTGCGTTCGACGAGCTCGATGAGCTCGGCGACGGGGAGAGCGGTGAGAGCGAGCGGGGCGACGGCGACGGTGATCGAGGCGACGGCGACGGCGAGGCCGGCGATGGGGACCCCGGGGATGGTGATGGTGACGGTGCGCCCGGCGATGGCGACGGTGAGCCGGGTGATGGCGACGGTGAGCCCGGCGATGGCGAGGGCGATGATGGCGAGCCCGGCGACGGTGATGGCGACGGCGAGAGCGACACTGGCGACGGCGACGGCGACAACCCCCTGTGCGAGCCGGGATCGTTCGACGATGCCTTGCCCGCGGTGGTCGGCGGCGCCGTGATGGTCGACGCGAGCAAGGCCCCCGGCTTCGTCGAGCAAGATCTCGACTGTCAGGTGCTGGTCATCTGCAACGGCAAGCAGGAGCTCTGCAGCACCCAGACGCCCTACATCGCACAGCTGAGCTCGGGCGGCTTGATGGTGCCCGGCGTCGCGCTGATGGAGCCGGCCCCAATCCGCGTGCACTTCCAGCCCGGCAAGCCCTCGTGCGGGATGCCGCCGCTGATCCTCGATCCCACGCAGTACCTCGAGATCAGCTGGATCGGTAACAATCTGCCCGAGACAATCCAGGTCCGCTTGCCCTGCTTCGAAGGCACCGTGCTCGATCTGTGGGTCGCGCAAGACGGCTCGACCTTTTACGACGAGCAGCTGACGGACGAGGCGGCGATCTGGTGAGCCGCACATTCCCGACGTGACACCGCCGCGTGCGGATCCAAATTGTCGTCACGCCGCGTCCGCGGCTGTAATAGTGCCGACGACATGCCGCACGTCGTCACTCGTCCACCCGCCGCTCGCGGCGTGCTCGCCGGCGCCGCCCGGCTCCACCAGATCTGCGTGTGGCAGGACAACTACTCGTGGATCCTCGTCTGCGAGCAGACCCGCGAGGCGGCGGTGGTCGACGGGGCCGAGGCGGATCCGGTGCTCGACTACGCCGCGCGCGAGGGCTTGCGGCTGACGACGATCCTGACCACGCACACGCACCCCGATCACATCGGGCTGCACCGCGATCTGGCCAAGCGCGGGGAGCTCGATCGCTATCGCGTGGTCGGCAACGCTGCGCTCGCGCGGGTGATCCCGGGGCTGAGCGAGGGCGTGGGCGAAGGCGACGAGGTCGTGCTCGGGCGGCTGCGCGGGCGCGTGATGCTGACCGAGGGCCACGTCGACGGGCACCTCACCTACGTCTTTGGCAATCTGCTGTTTTGTGGCGACACCTTGTTCGCGGGCGGCTGCGGGTATCTGTTCGATGGGCCGCCGGAGAAGATGTGGCGCAGCTTGTCGCGACTGGCCGAATTGCCCGACGACACGCTGATTTGCTGCGCGCACGAATACACGCAGGACAACCTGCGCTTCGCGTGGTCGGTCGAGCCGGACAATGCTGCGCTCGCGCAGCGCATTCGCGAAGTGTGGGCCGTGCGAGCGCGCGGCGAGGCCACGGTGCCGTCGACGATCGCGGACGAGCGCGCGAGCAATCCGTTCTTGCGCTGGGACTCGCAGACGATCAAAGCCAAGGTCGCGGCCGCGCTGCCGGAGGCGCCGCTGCGGACCCCGGCCGAGGTGTTCGCAGCGACGCGCAAGCTCAAGGATCTCAAGCTCTACAAGCAGATGGACGAGTCGTCGCTGCCGCTGTGAAGACTACTGTGTAGTCGCTGGCGATCGGTGGCGCCGCGCTCTCGGTCACGCCCGCTGGCGCCCGCGAGCACGCGCCCGCGAGCACCAGCAGCCCTCCGACCAGAGCGCGGCGGCGCGTCACTGCGGGTTGATCACCTCGAGCTTGAGCCCGCCCGGGTAGCCGTAGCTGGTCGCCTCGGTGTAGCCGACCTGAATGATGCCGAACGGCTGATCCGAATTGGCAAAGTGAGCGCCCTCGCCGACCGAACGATCG
>DATLLB010001096.1:0-4486 GCA_035538075.1 Enhygromyxa sp. | reverse complement strand
CCCGACCAACTATCGGCACGTGCTGGTCAACCCGCTGAAGATCGACTGGTTCAACTTCGCGAGCAATTACAAAGAGGTCATCACCATGGCCGTCGACGCGCAGCAGGCCGACGGCAACGCGTTCGTGACCGAGTACGCGGGTGCGAGCGACGTCGTCAGCCTCGGCAACGTCTATCGGGCCGGCTGGGACTCGGCCCCCTATGCGGCGCTGCTCGACAGCCCGATCGGTGTGATCGAGGAGCTCGAGGCCGACGGCCTGTTCGTCTGCGATCTCGACTTCGACAGCACCTGCTCGGGGCTGCACCCGCTGATCGGGCCGCTGCTGGCCGAGTACATCCCGGTCCCGGTCGGCGTCGAGCCTGCCCTCTTCTACAACTGCCTGAGCTGCTACGAGCCGCAGATCGATCTGCTCGCGTGGGACGCCGCCGCGTTCGCGCAGAAGCTCGATGAGCGGATCTTCGCCCCCGGCCAAAACGCCGCCGACCTCGTCAACGCCAACCCGTACCTGACGCGGATGTACACGACCATCTCGCCGGGCGAGATGAATGCCGACCCGATGTTCCGCTCCAACGCGACGCTGCCCGAGGTGCCCAACGCCCGCCAGGCGAGCCAGCGGACCCTGTGCGACGGCAGCCGCTTGATCACGCTGCCCGACGGCCGCGAGGTGTTCTTCCCTGCCGACGAGCCGAACGAGTGGCCCGAGTTCCAGGACGAGATGCCGTGGGAGGAGGACGTCGATCAGGAGGGCATGGCCGACGACGCCCCGCTGGTGAACCTCGTCGACAAGACCGACGAGATCAACGATCTGCTCGATCAGTACAACAAGCAGCGCGGCTACGGGGACATCCCGACCGGCTGCGGTGCCTGCTCGGCGACGGGCGGCTCGTTTGGCGGAATCGCGATCGGGCTCGCGAGCTTGGCGATGCTCGGCTTCATCCGTCGTCGTCGTCGGGACCAGCAGTGAGCCGCTCGGACGGCGCGCAGTTCGAGCCCGGCCGAGCGGCCGCCGTGTGCAGCGCTCTCTAGCCCAGCTCGCGGCGCGCCGACCGAACTCCGATGCGAGGCGAGGCGCGGCGTGGCACCCTGAAGGGGCCATGCCCGAGCCAGAGATCGCAGGAATCCTCGCCGACCTCGACGAGGCTCACGAAGACCTCAAGTCCGCGCGCAGGCGTCTCGCCGAGCTGCTGCCCGTGTCTGCGACCCGGCCGGGCGACAGCGGGCAAGCCCGTGTCGAATTCGTCACCGGTCTCGATCCCGAGACGGGTGACGCGGCCGGCACCGAGCGAATCCGGCAGATCAACGCCGAGGCCTGGGCAATCGCCCAGCAGGCGCTGATCAACGCGCACGAGAAGGTCGAGCTCGCCCACCGAGCCCTCAAGTCGCGGCTCGGCTGAGCCTTGCAGGCGTGCGCTCGTCTCGATAGGGTATTCACACACGCGCCAGCCCCTCGGGGCTGGCGTTTGCATTTCGTCGTCACAAACGGACTCGAGAGGAGCGGATGAAGATGATCCACGTCGCAGAGCATTGGTTCGAGAGCGAAGGGACTCGGCTGTACGCGGTCGAGCGTGGCCACGGGCAGCCGATCGTGTTCCTGCATGGCGGGCTGGCCGATCACCGCGCGGCCGTGCACGCGGTCGGACAGCTCGGCGCGAGCTTCCGGCTGATCACCCCCGATCTGCGCGGCAGCGGTCGCTCGCACGACGCCGGGCCGCTGAGCTGGGATCGACTCGCCGATGGCGTCGCGGCGCTGCTCGATCAGCTCGGGCTCGAGCGCGCCGTGATCGGCGGGACGTCGGCGGGCTCCGCCGTCGCGCTTCGCTTCGCGCTGCGTTGGCCCAAGCGGTGCGCGGGCTTGCTGCTGGTCTCGCCGCTGTACCCTGGCGAGCAGCTCGGGCTCGCCGAGGCGCCGCGTCTGGCGATGGAGCGGATGGACGCGTACGCCCAACGAGCGCTGCGCGAGGGCGTCGCGGCCCTGTTCCCGCTGTTCGAGGGCTTGCCCGAGGCGATCCGCGAGCGCGCGCTGGCGATGGTCGCGAGCTTCGATCTCGCGAGCGTGGCCGCATTCATGCGACTGCTCGCCTCGGGCCAGCAGCCGTTCGCGTCGCTGCTCGAGCTGCGGCGCATCGAGGTGCCGACGCTGGTGGTGCCGGGCATCGATCCGCAGCACCCGACCGAGGTCGCCTCGCTCTACGCGACGAACATCCCGAAGTGCCGGGTCGGCGACGCCGCGGCGCTGGTCGAAGCGATCGAGCGCTTCTGCAGCGACGCGGCGCAGTGGTAGCTCACGGAATGAAGATGACTTCGGCCTTCATCCCGCCCGGGTAGGCGTAGCCGGCGGTGTTGAGCGGGTTGGGCAGCGAGCTCCAGCCATACTGGATGATGCCGAAGTTGTCTGCGCTGTCGATCTGGTGCGCGCCCTCGGAGATCTCGACGGTCGCAACCTCCCAGCCACCGACGGCTGCCCAGCCGTTGACGGTCAGACCGTCGACATCGACGCCGTCGAGCAGCACGTCGGCCGAGCCGATCTCGCGCATGATCTGCACGAAGTTGCTCTCGTAGTCGACGCCGGTCACGAACACGTAGTTGTCGAGGAACTGCACGGTCGGGACCATCTGCACCATCGCCGGCGAGCCCTTGCCGTCGCCCTCGTAGTGGCCGGTCATGTACTGCACGGGCATGAACGGACGATCGCCGGTGAAGCGCAGGTTGGTGCCGTTGGGCACGACCAGCTGTTGCCACTCGCCGCGCTTCTCCAGGTGGATCGGCGTGCCCGGCTGCGGAGGCTCGACGGTGATGGTCACGTCGTCATCGCCGGCGAAGATGCGCCAGTAGTGCTCCTCGCTGCCGCGCAGCGGCGAGTGCGGGCCGATGTACTCCTGACCCCAGAACTCGAGCGGGAGGTTCTGCTCCTGCAGGAAGTCCGAGCCGTCGATGCAGTCGGCTTGGACGGTGGTCTCGCAGCCCTCGACCATCGACGAGTGACAGTAAGGAATACGCGCCCCCCGAGTGGCCGAGACCACCCAGATCGGCTTGTCGGCCTCGATCACGGTGCCCGACAGGTCGTGCTCACAACGCGGGATGTTGTTCTTGAACGACGAGTCGATGCGCATGTTGTCGAGCCGATTGAGCAGCTGCTCGCCCATCTGGCCGGCCTCGACGTAGGGCAGCGGGAGGTTGTCGCCCGCGGTCTCGATCGTCGGCCACCAGCGCACCGTGGTCTGATCCTCGAGCGCGATCACGACGAAGTAGCTGGGCGCCGTGAACGGCGAGTGGCCGTAGACCACGTAGTTGCCGGTCATGACCTCCTCGGGCAACAGCATCGACGAGCCGTTGGTCGAGCTCGCGGCGTAGGGCGAGTGGAGGTACGCGACGATCGGCAGATCGGAGACGATGTGGTGGACCTCGCCCGACCGGTACATCGAGGTGTTTTGCATGTACATGGTGAGCTCGGGCGGGAGCAGGAACTCGTACGAGTCGCCGGGCATCAGCTCGATCGGGCCCTCCACGAGCTCCTCGACGTTGCTGCCCTCGGGCGCGAAGTACAGCTCGACGGTCGCGACCAGCTCCGTGTTGGGGTTGCCGACGATGATCGCGTCGCGCAGATCGTCGAGGGTCTGCCCGGCCTGGTACATGCTGGTCGTGTAGAACGAGCAGCCCTCCGACGACGGCTGATCCTTGAGCTTCTCGCACGGGCCCACGCACACGGCCACGCAGTTGCCGAGATCGTCGCCGTAGCAGGGATCGCACTGCTGGTAGATCTCGCACGGGCTCGGATCCCACTTCAGCCCCGTCGGCGCGCAGGTCTCGATCGTCTCCGTGTCAGCGCAGCGGGTTTGACCGGGCTCGCAGATGATCTGCGGGCCGTCGTCGCCGGACTCGCTCTCGCTGTCGTTGGGCGTCTCCTCGGCGGTGTCACCGTCGCCGTTGCTCTCGCCTTCGGCCGAGGAATCCTGACATGCGGCGAGGCTCAGCACGCCTGCGAGGGCGTACCAGGCGAGCCAGCGCCGAGGAGCGGAGTCGTGCAGATCAGAGAAAGTCACGAAGCCACGCTATCACGCAGCGGCCCGCACTCGGAAGATCCCGAGCGTCGCTCCAGGAACCACGCGGGGTGGCGAAGCTAGCGACGTTCCGGTAGCCTCCCGCGGTGCCTGGCGACGCGCGCCGCCCAGAACACGGCCGACGCCGGCATTCTGCGGATTCGAAGCTGGCGGCCCTGATCATCGCAGCGACGATCGCCGTGTTTGCGATTCCGATCGTCGTCGACCTCGCGATCAACCCGCGTCGCGTGTTCGGCTACCTGGTCCCGGACGTCTTCTACTACCTCACGATCGCCCGCAATCACCACGAATCCGGGCTCTGGTCGTTCGACGGCGAGCACGCGACCAACGGCTACCACCCGCTCTGGCAGTGGCTGCTGAGCCCGCTGTGGGGGCTGATCGCGGCGCTCGACGCCGAGGCGGCGATCTTCCCGACGTTGATCTTGCTC
>DATLLB010001095.1:0-2979 GCA_035538075.1 Enhygromyxa sp. | reverse complement strand
CGCGCCAGCGGGTCACGCGAAGGCGACCGCGGTGGTCGGCGCCGGGCGGGCACGAGAGGCTGGCCGCCAGCCGCTTGTTCTTGTCGCGCCAGATCGGCGGGTGGGCGGCGACCAGCTCGGCGGCGTCGCGCTCGAGGGTGGAGATCAGCTGCGGCTTGGATACGGTCATGTGTACGGATGACACTTAGCTTGGTGTCATACGTACGTCAAGTTGGATCGGCGTCACTCGACGATCTCGAACTCCACGCGGCCGAGCACCGAGCCGTCCTGGCTCTTGACCGTGGCCGTCCAGGCGCCGACTCGGCCGGCGCTGACCGGCAGCCACGCGCGGGTCAGGTACGCGTGGGTCGGTCGCACGTTGACCTCGATCGAGCTGCGGAGCTTGCCCGCGCGGGCCCACTCGACGGTGACGGTCTCGGCCACGCTCGGGTGCACGACGCGGAAGCAGACGTTGACGCGCTCGTCGGTGTCGACCTCGAAGCGGGCGCCGATGTCCTCGCAGCGGCTCGACGCCCAGCCCTTGCCGACCACGAGCTCGTCGAGGTGAATGCCCGACGCTCCGACGCCGCCGACCGGCGCCTTGTCGCGCTTGTTGAGCGGTAGGTTGATGAACGCGGCCACGTGCGCCTCCGGGGTGTCGGCCGGGAGCACGCTCTTGCTGCGGAGGTCGTTGGGCGCCGCGGCCTTGGGCTCGGGCGCGAGCACGGGCGTGGTGCTGGCGAGCACCGCATCGTCGATCACGGGCGCCGCGATCTCGGGCTCGGGCGTGCTCGCAGGCGCGGGCGTGTGGGGTGCCGCGCTCGGGCTCGGCTCGGCAGCTTCGACCGCACGCGCGGGCGCGTCGGCTTTGGCCTGCGGCGGCGCGTCGACGCTCGGGCTGCAGGCCAGGGTCAGCACGCACACGAGGGAGGAGAGCAAGGCAGTGGTCAGGGGCGCTCGGTTCATGTCGACGCAGCTACGCGCGACGGCGGCCTCGACATTCCGGCCAACCCGCTCTCAGCACGCCGTTGCCAGCGCGAAAGCGCGAGAACTCGACATTTGCCCACACGACGGCTCGCGCTGCGAGCAAGATGGAGAAGGCGAGGAGTTCGACATGTCCATTCGATCGCATCGGTCCATCTCGAAGTTGCTCGTGCTCATGGGTTCGCTGGCCGGCTGTGGCGGTGACGACAGCCAGACCTCGAACAGCAGCTTCGCGCAGACCACCGAGGACGAGAGCGGTCGGCCCGAGACTTCGGCCGAAGGCAGCAGCGGAGATGGCGACGGCGATGGTGATGGCAGCGGCGACGGTGATGGTGACGGCGAGGACGATGATGACGACGACGACGGGCCGGTGTTCGACCTCGCGCCGATCCCCGACGCGGGCAACAACGGCGAGTGTGGGTGTGGCAACACCGAGTGGAGCTACATCTGGATCGCCAACAGTGCGGAGCACACCGTCTCGAAGATCAACACCCGCATGATGGTCGAGGAGGGCCGCTACTACACGCGCGCCGATCAATCCGGCAATCCTTCGCGGACCTCGGTCAGCATCGACGCGCGCGCGGTCGCGATCGCCAATCGCATGGGCGGCGTGACCAAGATCTGGGCGCGCGAGGAGGACTGCGTCGACAACAACAACAACGGGATGATCGACACCTCGACCGGTCCCGGCGACGTGCTGCCCTTCGCGCAGGACGAGTGCATCGCCTGGCACAGCACGATCCCGCTGGCCACCGTGCAGCGGCCGGTCGCGTGGACCTCGGGCGTGCTCAACCTGTCGAGCTGCGAGTACGAGGATCAAAAGGTCTGGACGGCGACCGGCCGCGACTCGCCGATGGGCGACAACTATTGTGGGCCCTCGGGTACCTGGATTCACCGCTTGAACGGCGACACCGGCGAGGCCGAGGACACCATTCACATCCCCGAGAACGAGGTGCCGTGCGTGTTCGGAGGCGGGGCCTGGGGCTTCGGCTACTACGGCGCGGCCGTCGATCCCGACAACAATTTGTGGCTCTCGACCTTCGGCGGCGGCAGGCTCGTGCGCGTCGACTACGAGACGCTCGAGTACACCGTCTACAACGGCAGCAGCTACGGCATCACCGTCGACACGATGGGCCGGCCGTGGGTCGGCGACAGCCCGCAGCGCTTCAACCCGCAGATCAACGGCTACGATCCGCCGCCGATGGGCACGCTGCCGGGCGCGGGCGGATCGGGCATCGCCGAGGATCACGAGGGTCGCATGTGGGCCGCGACCAGCAACGGCGTCGGCTGGGTGGATCGCGACTCGCTGATGGTCGGCGACGTGGTGCCGCTGCCGATCGCGGGGCTCTATCGGGGCATCAGCGTCGACGTCGACGGCTACATCTGGGCGATTCGGCTCGGCGGCAACGAGGCCTTCAAGATCGATCCGGAGACCTACCAGTACGAGATGGTCGGCGGGCTCAATGGGCCCTACACCTACTCGGACATGACTGGCGGGCAGCTCAACGCGGTCAACTGCTTCGAGCCGGCCGGCTGAAGGGTAGAGACTCAGCTCGATAGCGCTGGGTCGAGCACCAAGGTCGCGCGGCGAGCCGGCTCTTCGGCGACCAGCTCCGGTCGCGGGCCGTGCAGGGACCAGGTCTTCACGCCCGCGGCTCCGCCGTGATCGACCCGTAGCCACGCTTGATCCTCGGGGCCCTGCACGATGCTCGCGGACGCCTCGACGGGCAGCAGCGCACAGGCGAGCAGCAGCTTGGCGTCGAGATCGGCGAGCCGCCGAGCGAGCACGGCGAGCGGGCCACGATCGGCGACGGTCAGCGGTCGACCGGTGATCGGGATCGCGGCGACCAGCGCGAGCACGGTGTCGATCAAGGCGTCGCCGCACAGCTCCGCAAGCTTCGTGCGGATCGGCTCGAGGTCGGCACGATCGGCGGCGAGCAGCTGCTCGTGGGCCTCGCTCGACTCGAGATCGAGCCGCTCGCGTCGCTGCAAGGACGCGCCCGCGAGCGCGTGCGC
>DATLLB010001094.1:0-4399 GCA_035538075.1 Enhygromyxa sp. | reverse complement strand
GCTCTCGGCTCATCCAGAAGCGCTCGAGCCCATCTTCGCTGGTCACGACTGCGAGGGTCTTGGCGTCGGCGAGCACCCGCAACGCCGCCGCCGAGGACTGGCCGCCGAGCGTGACCACCCGCATTCCGTCGTCGAGCTCGTGCAGGTGGTCGCGCAGCCACGTCAGCGGCGCGCAGCCATCCGCGAGCCGCAGGCACGGACCCGCCTCGGTGTGCGCGAGGCCGTCGAGCGCGAGGATCGTCAGGCCCGGCTCACCGATCAGCGCGAAGTCATCGAGCAGCACGTCGAGCTCGGCCCGCGTCGGTCGCCGACCGAAATCCACACGCGTGACCGCGACCCCGGCCTCGGCCAGCCGCTCCGCCACATGGCGCGCGCGATCGGCCTCGAGCGTGCGCACGACCAGCGCGCGTCGTGGGCCCATCAGCGCACGCTGGACCAGCTCCCGGTACTCGCTCGCGAGCTCGAGCCCGACGTGATCCTCGACCGTGGCCTCGCGCGGCCACGGGCGGGTCTCGATCGCGCAGTGTTCGAGCTGGGCCAGGATCGGCTCGGCGAAGCCGACCGTGAGCGCGTCGGCGGGCTCGGCAGCCTCGCTGGGGCACACCGCGAGGTCCGTGGTCTCGCTCGCTCGACAGCCGACGCTCAGCAGGACGCCAAGCGACACGGCCGCGAGCGAGCGAAGAGCCAGCACGGCGAACCCGAACGAGCGACGCCGAGCCACGATCTAGGTGCTTCCTACGGCATCTGCGGCAGATTCACGCTGGTCTCGGGACAACAGCAGTCACCGACCGCACACTCGCCGCCGCATATACCACCGCCTGCACAATCGGCGGCCATCAGCGTGCAGTTCGCGACGCCTTCGCAGTAGCACACGCCTTCGTCACAGACGTACTCGACCCCGAGGTCGGGCTCCGAGCGCACGTCTCGACAGTCGCTGAGCTGGCCGGCGGTGCGGGTGCACAGCACCAGCTGCTCATCCGGCTCGAGCTTGTCGGTCGACGAGATCGGCCGCACGCCCTTGGCGATGCACAGCTCCTGCTCTCCGCGATCGAAGCACGCCTGTCCGTTCTTGCCGAGCTCGTTGACGACCTGGGCCACGAACGCGTCGCCGGCCGCCGGCTGCTTCGGAGTCTGCCGCATCTTGCATCCGACCACGCCGGCAGTGAGCACCGCCGCCACCGACAAATAGGTGATTGCCAATCGCTTCATTGTAATACTCCTCTAGCGTCAACATGGCAGCACCCCGGCGCCCAACAATCACGCGTCTGGGGGCCAAAAATGGCGAGATTGACCGCGCCGGCCGCGAGCAGCTCGCTCGCCGCCGAGCCATGATTCTGCGGATCCTCGTCGCGCCTGGCTCAAGCGGCCGTGCACAGCCAGGCCGGGCTCGCGCGTCGCTGCATCAGCGGCGCGGCCGACTCTCGGACCCCAGCGAATGGGGCAGCTCGATCACGAACGTGGCCCCGCGACCGAACTCGCTCTCGACCTTGCACGTGCCCCCATGGGCCTCGACGACCAGGCGCGCGCAATAGAGGCCGAGGCCCTTGCCCCCCGACGCGCGCGAGCCCATCGACGCCCGATACTTGTCGAACGCGTGCGCGGCCGTGTCGTGATCGAGCCCCGGGCCATGATCGCTGACCAGCACCCGCAGCAGGCCCGCTTCACAGGCCGCGCGCACCAGCACCGGCGAGTCGACCGGCGAGAATTTCAAGGCGTTGTCGACCAGGTTGAGCACCGCGCGGCCAAACTTCGAGCGATCGATGTCGACCACGCACGAGCCCTCGACGTCGAGCCGCAGGCGCAGCAAGCCATCCGGGGTGATCCCGGCCGTGAAGGTCTCGCGCAGATACGCCGCGATGTCGGTCGGCTCGCGGCGCAGCAGCACGCCGCCGGTCTCCCACTCGCCCGACTCGAGGATGTCCTCGAGCACGCGGCTCATCGCCCGCACGCTGGTCATGATGCAGTCGCTGAGCAGCCCGGCCGGCGAGCCGACCTCGACCACGCTGGCCAGCCGGCCCGCCGCGATCGCGATCACGTTGAGCGGCTGGCGAAGATCGTGGGCGACCAGCCGCAGCTGCTCCTCGCGCAGCCGCGTGCGGGCTTCGTTGCAGGCGCGCAGGCTGGTGAGATCGAGCGCGACCGTCGAGACCCCGACCGTGACCCCGTCTTCGAGCAGCGGTGAGGCCGTGATCTCGAAGGTTCTGGGCCCGTCGCTCGCCGGCAGCTCGAGCTCTTCCACGTAGGCCTGCCCGCTCGCGATCACGCGTCGCTTGAGCTCGTACAGCATGCGCCCCGACGGGTGAGCGCGTTGCTCGAGGTCGGTCTTGCCGACCGCCATCGGCACGTCGACGTCCGGGTGCGGGTTGTAGCTCCACACATAGCGCGCTGCTCGATCCGCGACCGCCAAGATCAACGGCATGTCGGCCAGGCAGCTTCGTAGTCGGTTGAGCTCGTTGTGCCCTACTTCGTCCACGGGAGTGCGATCCGCCACACCCTACTTTGCATTGCACGCACGAACCATTGCAAGCCGATTAATCTGCGCTTGCCAAAACATTGGACTTCAATGCCCAATGGAACAGCCAGTGTTCGATGGTCAATCACTAACGCGCAGAAAACAACGCTCCATGCCTGCGCTGCAACCGACGCACGAAAGCGCCCTCGCATTTGCGTGCGAGGGCGCTTTCGCAATTTAACGTTTCGCCCTCAACGTTTTGCCATGTTGCGAAGAACAGTCTGCAGAATGCCACCGTTCTTGTAGTAATCGACCTCGACCGGCGTATCGAGCCGCACGATGGTCGTGAACGTGACCACGCTGCCATCGGCCTTGCGCGCGCGGACCTCGAGCGTCTGCAGCGGCTTCACGGCGTCGGTGATCGGAATGTCGTAGATTTCGCTGCCATCGAGCCCGAGCTCGTCGGCGCCCTCGCCATCCAAGAAGCACAGCGGCAGCACGCCCATGCCGACCAAGTTGCTGCGATGGATCCGCTCGAAGCTCTTGGTGATCACCGCCTTCACGCCGAGCAAGAACGTACCTTTGGCCGCCCAGTCGCGGCTCGAGCCAGTGCCGTACTGGTGGCCTCCAAGCACCACCAGTGGGGTGCCGGAGTCCACATACTTCATGGCCGCGTCGTAGACGAACTCGACCTCGCCGGTCGGGAAGTAGGTCGCGTAGCCACCCTCGGTGCCCGGCGCGATCTGATTGCGAATCCGAACATTGGCGAAGGTGCCCCGCATCATCACCTCGTGGTTGCCGCGGCGGCTGCCGAAACTGTTGAATTCGGCCTTGGGGACACCCTTGCTCAGCAGGTACTTGCCGGCCGGGCCATCGGCCGGGAACGAGCCGGCCGGGCTGATGTGGTCGGTGGTCACCGAGTCACCGAGCTTGAGCAGCACTCGCGCGCCCGCGATCGGCTGAATCGGCGGCACCGCGGGCGTGAGGCCCTGGAAGAACGGCGGGTGCTGAATGTAGGTCGAGTCCGCGCGCCACGAGTAGAGATCGCTGTCGGAGACGGGGATCGAGTCCCAGCGCGGCTCGGCGGTCACGTCCGCGTACTTGGCCCGGAACATCTCCGGCGTGATCGACCTTGCCATGACCTCGTGCAGCTCCGCGTCGCTCGGCCAGATGTCGGCCAGCATCACCGGCCGGCCGGCGCTGTCGGTGCCGATCGGATCGTTGTCGAAGTCGATGTTTAGCGTGCCCGCGATCGCATACGCGACGCACAGCGGCGGGCTGGCCAGGTACGCGGCCTTGACCCGGTTGTGCACGCGGCCCTCGAAGTTGCGGTTGCCCGACAGCACCGCGCCGACCACCAGGTTGCCCTCGGCGATCGCCGTGTCGATCTCGGGCTCGAGCGGACCCGAGTTGCCGATGCAGGTCGTGCAGCCGTAGCCGACCACGTTGAAGCCGAGCTTGGCGAGGTCGTCGGTGAGCCCGGCCTTGTCGTAGTAATCGGTGACCACGCGCGAGCCGGGCGCGAGCGAGGTCTTGACCCACGGTTTCGTTTTCAGCCCGCGCTCGACCGCCTTCTTCGCCACCAGCCCCGCTGCGATCATCACGCCGGGATTGGAGGTGTTGGTGCACGAGGTGATCGCCGCGATCACCACGTCGCCGTGCCGCAGCTGGTAGTCGGCGCCCGCGACCGGCACTTGCGTGTCGACCTTGTCGGCCGCCAGCCCGTGGCCCTGATTGCCGAGCTTGGCCGTGAGGCTCGCGTTGAAGTGCTGCTTCATCGCCGAGAGGTTGACGCGATCCTGCGGACGCTTGGGCCCGGCCAGCGCCGGATCGACGTCGGCGAGATCGAGCGCGAGCGTCTCGCTGAACTCGGGGTCCGGCGTGTCGCTGGTGCGGAACATGCCCTGCGCCTTGTAGTAGGCCTCGACGTTGCGCACGTGCTCCTCG
>DATLLB010001093.1:0-3935 GCA_035538075.1 Enhygromyxa sp. | reverse complement strand
CTATCTGCTGGCGCGCAGCAAGAGGCTGCAGGAGTTCATCGAGCGGCGCGGCGGCGAGCAGATTCGAGCTCAACTGATTCGTGGCGGTCGGTGGTTCCTGGCGATCGCGGCGGTCTCGCCGATTCCGTACTCGGTCACCTGTTGGGGCACCGGGGCGACGAAGATGCCGTATTGGGAGTTCTTCCTGATCTCGCTGCTTCGGATCCCCCGCATCGCCGGGGTCCTGTGGCTTGTTCAGCAGGGCTTCATGGGCGTGACCAACGTGACGGGGTGGTAGTGTGTCGGTCGTGAGCGACGCTCCGACCTTGGCCGTCCTGGGCGGCAGCTTCAATCCGCCGCACCTCGGCCACGCGCTGCTGCCCGGCTATCTGCTCGCGCGCGGCGACGCGGATCGAGTGTTGGTCGCGCCGTGTTGGGACCATCCGCTCGGCAAGTCGCTCGCGCCGTTCGAGCGGCGCATGAGCTGGATGCGGCTCGCGCTCGCGCACTACGACGAGCGCGTGCTGGTGAGCGGGATCGAGGCCGAGCTGGCCGCCGAGCGGGGTGGTCGACCGAGCTACACGCTCGAGCTGCTCGAGGCCTGCGCGGCTCGGTATCCAGAGTATCGCGTGCGGCTGGTGGTCGGCTCCGACATCGTGCGCAGCGGCGAGACCGATCGCTGGCATCGCTGGGATGTGATCGCGGAGCGCTTCGAGCCGATCGTGGTCCCGCGTGCGGGCTGGTCGGACGCTGGCGCGGCGACGTTGCCCGAGGTCAGCAGCACTGCCGTCCGCGGGCAGATCGAGCGGCTGCGGGCCGGTGGGGAGGATGCTCGTGATGCCCGTGCTGCGCTCGCGACCATGGTCCCGTCGGCGGTCGCCGCTGCGATCGAGCACTGGATCGAGCAAGACGAGCTGCCCGTCTGGGTGATCGGCAACGGACACGTCGCTGCGCACGTGGTCCCGTGGCTGCGGGACCGCGGCTTCGCAGTCGCGCAGCTGAGCGCGCGAGGGTTGCTCGCCGATGCTCGACAATCGCTGCCCGAGCGCAGCCCGGCCGGCGTGTGGTTGTTGTGCCGCGACGAGGGTCTCGAGGCGGTCGCGAGTGCGTTGGTCGGCCGGCTGCCACCGGGCACGCCCGTCCTGCATGCCTCGGGAGCGCGACGAGCCGCCGACGTGCTCGCGCCGCTCGAAGCCGCCGGGCATCCGGTCGGGACCCTGCATCCGATCTGCAGCTTGCGTTCCGAGCGTTCGCACTCGCGTCTGGCCACGTCGAGCTTTGGCGTGGCCGGCAGCAGCGACGCGCGACGCTTCGCCGCGGTGCTGGCCGGCGATGCGCCCACGCTCGACATCAACCACCTCGACGCCCGCGGACGCCTGGCCTACCACGCCGCCTGCTCGCTGGTCGCCAACCACCTCGCGGTGCTGCTCGATCGCGGCGTCGCAGTGCTGCGCAATCGCGGGCTCGATGCCGACGCGGCCGAGCAGGCGCTCGGTGAGCTGATGCTCGGCGCGCTCGAGAACCTGCTCGCGCTCGGGGCCCCCGAGGGCGTGACCGGTCCGCTCGCGCGTGGCGATCGAGCGACCGTCGAGGCGCACTTGGCTGCGCTGGAGGACGCCGCGGCGCGCAGCTTGTATGCGGAGCTGAGCGAGCGGCTCGCCGCGTTGCTGACTCGCGTGTCGTGAGTTGTTGATCGCTCTCGAACTTGACGCCGCGCGACAATCAGGTAAGTAGGCGTTGCTCGATGGTGTCTGGCTGCTGACCCCGGGCGAGGTTCGTCTGTCCGCACGTACGCGTGCGAGCAGGCTGTTGCTCGACGTATTGCGCCCGCAACTGCGAGGCGCCCAGCCAGAGATCATTCCGATGTCCAATCAAGCTCCCAAGCTCCAGCGAGTGCTGGCAGCGCTCGCTCGCCGTGGCCTCGAGGTCACGCGCGAGGGCTCCGTGTGGTCGATCCGCACGCAGCACGATCCCGAGGGTGTGACGGCCGAAGTGCTGTTGCCCGATGGCTTTCCGCTCTCGCGCAAGGCGGCCGAGCAGCTCGCTCGCTTCGCCTCCGCGTCGCATCCGGAGGGCGGCCGCACGCTCGCGGCTCGGGCCACGCCCGATTTTCATGCGGGCGCTCATGTGCCGGTCGGTGCCGTGGTCGCGACCAGCCCCGACATGTTGGTGCCCGAGGCGATCGGCACCGACATCAACTGCGGCATGCGTCTGCATGTGGTCGACCTCGGGCTCGATCGCTTCATGAGCCGAAAGGCCCAGCTGATCGCCGATCTGCGCGGCGACCTGCTGCTCGGCACCCGCGATCTACCGATGCGCAGCGCCGCGCTGGCGGCCCTCTATCGCGCGGGTGCGCCCGCGTGGTTGGAGGCGCAGGACGATCCGCTCGGGCGCATGGCGATGGCCGATCGCGAGCAGATCGAAGCCGAGCTGGGCCGCTGCTACGAGCTCGGCAGCTTCGAGGGATCCGACGCGTGGCTCTCGACCGGCGATCGTGACGTCGTTCGTGATCCGTGCCTCGGCACGCCTGGCGGCGGCAACCACTTCGTCGAGCTGCAGGTGGTCGAGGCCGTGCTCGACGGCGCCACCGCCCACGCCTGGGGCGTGCGCGTCGGTCAGCTCGCGTTCATGGTCCACTCGGGCTCGCGCAGCGTCGGCGTGGCGGTCGGTGAGCACTGGCGTCGACGCGCGCGCGAGCTGTGGCCCGAAGGCCTCGCGCATCCGCGAAAAAGCCCCCCTACGGGGGGCACCACGTGCGGTCGAAAACCACCAACCGATCCGCTTCGCTCGCGGAGCGAGCGAACGGCCGCGAAGCGGCCGCCCGCGGCTCACACCGAGTTGGCCGCGGGGGGGCTAAATAGCCAAGTGTTCACGGTCCACGGCGAGGCGGCGCAGGAGTACCTGCGCGCGATGTCGACGGCGGCCAACTACGCCGCGGTGAACCGCTTGCTGCTGGCCGAGCTCGTGCGCCTGCGTCTGCGCGAGCACTTCGGCGAGCTCGCGTGTCCGCTGATCTGGGACGGCCCGCACAACCTCGTGAGCCGCGAGCACGACTGCCTCGTGCACCGCAAGGGCGCGACGCCGGCTCGGCTCGGCGAGCCGGTGTTGATCCCCGGCTCGATGGGCCAGCCGTCGTATCTGCTGGTCGGGCTCGGCTGTGAGCGGTGGTTGGAGTCGGCCTCGCACGGGGCCGGCCGCGCGCTGACTCGCCATCGCGCGCGTCAGCTCGACGACGACGCGGCCGGGCTCGCGCAGATCGAGTGCATCGCCTTGCATGCCGAGCGCCTGCGCGAGGAGGCGCCGGCGGCCTACAAGGCGATCGATCCGGTGATCGACGTGCAGGTCGAAGCGGGGATCGTCGCTCCGGTCGCACGCCTACGTCCGCTGCTGACCTTCAAGGCCTGACGGCGCGCTACCCCAGCCAGCGACGAATCCTCCGTAGCAGCGGCTGCCCCGTGACCGAGCGCGAGTCGAGCGACTGCGCCTCGCGCTGGAGCGACGCGCGATGACTGATGCCCTTGCGCGCGTGCTCGAGCTCGCGGCGGGCCCAGCCTTCGATCGGACGCGGCCCGAACAGCATGCCCTCGATGCGTGGCGCAGCTCGACGCGCCACGGCCAGCGGGCTCGCGGCCAGCCATCCGGCGCAGCGGGTCTGATCGGCGGTGAAGTTGAGCGCGACGGCTTCGACGATCGCGGGGTTGCGGCTGAGGGTGTCGAGCACCTCGCGGACTCGCGTGACCCACTCGAACTGGCCGCGCTCGACCAGCAGCAGCTCGGGCACGAACGCGGCCGCGTGCACGCCGAGCAAGGGCAGGGCGTCGAGCACCTGCAGGCGCACGCGCAAGCTCGGATCCCAGAGCGCGCGAGCGAGGCGGGTGAGGGTGGTGGGATCGTCGAGTCGACCGTTCATGACGGCGTCGCGCAGCCGAGCGGCGGCGCGCTGACGGGTGCCCTTG
>DATLLB010001092.1:0-3589 GCA_035538075.1 Enhygromyxa sp. | reverse complement strand
CGCCCTGGATCGGGGTCGCGAGCGCGACGGCCAGCAGCCACACCGATCCCCACTCCCAGGCGAAGGCGTGACGCGCCGCCACGCACAGACCCCAGGCCGGCAGCAGGAACAGCGCGCCGAGCTTGGCGTAGAGCTTGGCGGCCGGCGCGGTCGCGAAGCGCAGCGCGAGGTCGAAGATCTCGCTCATGCTGCGCGGCCGCAGCACGATCCGGGCGGCGTCGAGGTTCACGATGAACCCCTCCCGCTACGCGTGAGGGCCCGCTGCGCGGGCGGCCCTGCGGGCCGTTCATCGTTAGGCCTTCGGTTCACGCTTTGACCCTCCGCGTGCGGCCGCCGAACACCAGCCAGAAGGTCACGAACAGCGTGAAGACCCCGGAGGCCGCCCACTTGACCTCGCGCGGGAGCCCGGACGGCGACCAGAAGCCCTCGATCGCGGCGGCGATGATCAGCATGGCCGCGGCGCCGATGATCAGGTGCCCGAGCTCGCGCGCCTGGGCGCGCAGCGAGCCGAGCCGCGTGAGCCCGTTCGTCTTGACGAGTGCCCAGCCCATCTGCAGGCCAGCGGCGGCCGAGATCACGATCGCGGTCAGCTCGAAGGGCCCGTGCCCGCACACGAACGTGAAGATGTTCGCGCCATGGCCCGCGCGCGTGACCCAGCCGAACACCACGCCGATCACCAGGCCGTTGTAGATCGAGAAGAACAGGCTCCCGAGCCCGAACATGATGCCGGTCGCAAAGCAGCGAAACGCGATGCCGACGTTGTTGAGCACGTAGAAACCGGCCATCGCCGAGTCCTGCTCGATGTCGCGGCCGGCGTCGAAGCCCTGCTCGTACATCGACTCCATCATCGCCAGCTGCTGCGGCGGCAAGATGGTCTGGGCGAACTCCGCCGAGAACAGCGTGGCGACGATGCCGACCAGGAACGGCACGTAGAACAGCGCGCTGGCCAGCGCGAAGAAGCGCCAGCGTCGGCGCAAGGTCTTTGGGAAGTCGTGGGCGACCAGCGTCCACAGCCCTGCGAGTCGATAGGCTCGCGTGCCGTACAGCAGGTTGTGCGCGCGCGCGGCCAGGCCGTCGAGATAGCGGACCACGTCGGGGCCGAACGAAGCGCGCGCACGCATCAAGTCGGCGCACACGCTGCGGTAGAGGCTGGCCGCGCGCGAGATGTCGGCCGGCACGCTCTTGTGCAGCTCCTTGCCGCGCTCGAGCAGCTGCTCGAGCTCGCGCCAGCTCTCGCGCCGCTTGGCCACGAACTCGTCTTGCGTCGCGCGTGAGCTCATCGCGGCGGCCCCCAGGGCTGGTTCCACTGCTGCTGCGCGTGGGCTTGGTGCATGCGCGGATCGACGGCCTCGTGCCCGAGCGCGCGCGCGTAGACGAGGCCGAGGAAGCGGACCGGGTTTTGATAGCGAGCCTGCAGGCGCCGAGCGATCAGCGGGGCGATCATCTCGGCCAGCTCGAGCTCGCGCAGCGGCGCCAAGGTCCCGCGCCGACGCAGGAACAGCTCGATCGCCTCCAGCTCCTCGCGCGAGAGATCGACCTTGGCCGGCAGCCCGGCGTACTCCTCGGGCGTCGGTGGCGGGTGCAGGTGCAGGCGCTCGCTGATCCGACCGGGCTCCTCGATCACGACCACGGTCCCGGCCACGAGATCGCCGAAGCGGCGAAACATCGGATCGACGCCCATGATCACCAGCCCGACCGCGTAGCCGAACGGCAGGAAGTCGGCCGCCCGCAGCAGGTTGCGCAGCACCGAGTCGAGCACCGTCAGCGAGCGACCGTCCTGCCCGACCACGCGCAGCCGCATCGCTCGCTTACCCGGCGAGCGCCCGCTCCACAGCGTCTCGAACAGCACGTAGTAGAACCAGTCGAGCGCGAAGTAGAAGATCATCAGCGCGCCCATCGACATGCCGTCGAGCCCGGTCGCGGCGTCGATGAAGAACAGCAAGATCCCGATCACCACCATCACGCCGATCCGGATCAGCAGATCGATCAGGTAGGCCGCCGCTCTGCGCATCGGCCCGGCCAGCGGGTAATCGAAGCGGATGTGCTCCGGAGTCTCGACCTGCGCGGTGGTGTCGAGCGCGATCTCCCGCGCCTTGTGCACTGCCGGCGTCACTCTCGATCAGGTTCGCCGCGCCCTGCGGCCCCGTCAAGCGGAGCGATCGGTCATCGCGACAACCAACGCCGCGAGAGCGGCGGGCAGGGGGTGAGGGACCCGCGACGGGTCCGCCCGGCGCGGGAGCGGGACCGGCTACGGTCTCCACTCCATCGGCCAAAAAGTGGCATCGATCGAGCCTCCAGAGGGGGTTTTGAGAAGGTACGGGGGAAGAACTCCCTCGGTCAAGGAAAAAATCCCCCTACCCCCTCTGCTTTTCTCGGCACCCCGCCGCTGTGGTGAACAGCGCACGTCAGGTTGCATCTGCGATGTCGTGCTCGTCACCTGACCGACGTACTCGCGGATCGTGTGTTCGGTGTGTTCCTGACAGCGTGGGCGGAGCGCCTCGAATTCATCAAGGGTGATCCGGCGGGCGCCGGACCCTTCCACCTGACTCATAGCCACGAGCGGCTCGTCCACAACCCCCAACGTTCGGCGGCTCGTCGCACGCCAACATCGAAGATCGTCGAGTACGGCGGCTACGTAGTTCCTTCAGAGCTCTAGCACGTGGCGACGACGACCGCCGTGGCAGCCAGCGGTACTGCGCCAGCACGTTGGGCGTGCGGACTTCAGCGAACGCAAGGTCGAAGCGATCCACTGAAATCGTAGACGACCGTCGAGACAGCTCATCGAGGGACTCCAAAAAGTCCGCCCGCTCCAGCGCGACCAGTCATCGAGGCACCACCGAGTCGAGTGGCTCGAGACTTGCGACGGCGATCAGCTCCGCCTCTGCGAGCTTGACCGCCTCACGCTGCTCGAGATGCGTGAGGCGGATTTCCTTGACCGACTGGAACGAGTCCAGGAGCTCGAGGATCCCCGCGGTGCCGCCCCGGTACGCCTCTTCGGCCATCCGCTGAAGTGAGGGAATCCTGTCGACCATCTGCTCCTCGACAACCTGCAGAGTTTCGCGCTGCCGAACGTACACCTCCCGCGCCCGCTCGAGATCCGCCCGCGTTTCCGCGAGTTCGGCCTCAACAGCGAGTTCCCCAGCCTGGATCTCGGCTGTGGCGCGGGCGATGGCCCCTTGGCCCCGATCGAACACCGGCAACGGAAACGAGAGCCCGAAGAACACCGACGCACTATCCGCCCGCTGTGTGATCATCGTGCCCACAGCGATCGCAGGGATGGGGAGACGTTCGCGTCGAGCCAACGTGAGCCCTCCGCGGGCAAACGATTCCCGAGCTCGGGCGGCCACGATCGTGGGGCGCTGCTGCTGTGCGGTCCCCCAGAGCTGGTCGAGGTCTGTCGACAGTTCGCGTGGCTCGAGGCTCCCCTCCGCGCGGGGATTCCAATTCGGAAATCCAAGCATCGACGCGAGCCGACCGGATGCATCTTTCACGTCCGTTTCGGCGTTGCGGAGCTCCACCTGCAGGTCTTGAACGGACGCGCGCGCGACTTGGCTGCGCGCTCCGACCTTCCGGCCGACGCCATCAGGAG
>DATLLB010001091.1:0-8322 GCA_035538075.1 Enhygromyxa sp. | reverse complement strand
CCGAACAACGCGGGCGGCTACAGCTTCGTGCTCGACGACCGCGCTCGGCTCGAGCGCTTCTTGATCCTCGGCAGCGAGGGCGGGACCTACTACGTCTCGGAGCGCGCGTTGACGATCGACAACGCTCACTGCGTCGAGCGCTGCCTCGAGGCGGATGGCCTCGGCACCGTCGAGGCCATCGCGGCGCTGAGCGAGGCTGGTCGGGCGCCCAAGAACAGCCCGGCGATCTTCGCTCTGGCGATCGCTGCGGGTCACCGCGACGCCGCGACCCGTCAGGCCGCGCTCGCGGCCATGCCTCGGGTGTGCCGGACGGGCACTCACCTGTTCGAGTTCGTCGCGGCCGTGGAGCAGTTCCGCGGCTGGGGTCGAGCGCTGCGTCGCAGCGTCGCGCGTTGGTACGTGGACAAGGATCCGCGCGCGTTGGCGTATCAGGTGGTCAAGTACCGGCAGCGCAACGGCTGGTCGCACCGCGACGTGCTGCGCAAGGCCGGCGGCGCGATTGGTCCGCACTCGATCGAGCATGAGGCCGTGCTGCGCTGGGTCGTCGATGGCATCGATGGCTTCGCGCGCGAGCGCACGGTCACGCGCAAGGCGGGTGCGGTCAGCTACGGCACCCTCGGCCGCGAGCAGCTCCCCAGCCTGATCGAGACCGTCGAGCAGCTCAACGCGTGCAGCGACGCCAAGCTGGCCGCCAAGCTGATCGATCAGCACCGCCTCACGCACGAGATGGTCCCGGGCGCGCTCAAGCAGCACGCCGTGGTCTGGGAGGCCCTGCTCCCGCACATGCCGGTCGGCGCATTGCTGCGCAGCCTCGGCAAGTTGACCGCGGTCGGCGTGATCGCTCCGCACAACCCGGGCACCCGCAACGCCGTCGAGCTGTTCCGCGATTCGGCGCGCCTTCGCAAGGCTCGCCTGCATCCGCTCGCCGTGCTCACTGCCCTGCGCATCTATGCGCGCGGCCGCGGGCACAAGGGCAAGCTCAGCTGGACGCCGGTCACCAAGCTCGTCGACGCGCTCGATCATGCGTTCTACGAGTGCTTCGCCAACGTGGTCCCGAGCCACAAGCGCGTGGTGCTGGGCCTCGACGTGTCGGGATCGATGGGGTGGGGTGAGATCGCCGGACTGCCCGGAGTGACCCCTGCGGTTGGCTCCGCGGCGATGGCCATGGTCACGCTGCGCAGCGAGCCCGAGGTCCAGACCATGGCGTTCTCCAACCAGCTCGTCCGGGTCGACCTCTCCGGCCGCGAGCGACTCGACGATGTCGTGTCGAAGCTCGGCCAGATCCCGATGGGCGGGACCGACTGCTCGCTGCCGATGCGGTGGGCGCTCGACAATCGCGTGCAGACCGACGCGTTCGTGGTCTACACCGACAACGAGACCTGGTTCGGCCAGGTTCATCCTCACCAGGCCCTGCGTGCGTATCGCGAGCGCATGGGCATTCCGGCCAAGCTGATCGTCGTGGGCATGACCGCCACGCAGTTCAGCATCGCCGACCCCGATGACGCGGGCATGCTCGACGTCGTCGGCTTCGACAGCGCCGCGCCAGCCGTCATGGCTGACTTCATCCGGTAGCTGTTTGCTGTTTCCGATCTCAGCGGGCCGAGGCTCGTCGGTTATCGACTGAAAACCGAACCAAGCCGACGAGCATCCCTTGCCCGCCTTTCTTCACGCGCGTCGTAGCTCAATTGGTAGAGCGCTAAAACGCGGGGCTGCACCCCTTGCCCGCTCGCGGGCCGAAGTGGTCCCGTTAACGACCATCACTCGAGAGGTTGCCGGTTCGAGTCCGGCCGACGCGCCTAAGTAAGACCCCGCAGACAGCCGTAGACTGAGCCATCACTCATCGTCGTCTTCACGACGAAGCTGCCGACGGATCATCCACCACATGCTCTTGCGCGAGGCCTTCGCGGCCTCCTTGGCCACGCGCTCGGTCCCCTTGCGAACGCCCGCCTTCACGCGCCCGCGCAGCGTGGCTTGCTCCGCGACGAGCTCGGCTCGGCGCTGCTCCACGATCTCGCGAATCATCACTCCGACGCCGAGCCCGAGCAGGACGGCGACAACCACCAGCACGACGAGCAGATCGATCGGCACGCCCAAAGAGTAGCAGGCCGCCAGCAGAGCTGACGGCCTGCGCTGGGTGCGACCGGCCTCGCTCTACTTGGGCGGCGTGTCGCCGAAGGTCGGGCGCGGCACCGGGTTGCCGTCGGTGTCGAGGAACTGCAGTCCGCCGCTTCCGAACACCTCGTCGGCCGCGATCTTGTCGAGCGACTCCAGCACGACCTTGCCGTCGCCGACCACCAGCACGACCTGATCGCGCTCTTGCAAGTGCTTCTCGGCCGCAGCGCGGATGGCGGCCACGTCGGTGGCACGTAGCCGCTCCTGGTGACCGACGTGCCAGTCGAGCGGCAGCCCGAAGACGTCCAGCTCGCGGAACGAGAACAGGGTCCGCGTCGCGGTCGAGAACTCCGCCGGCATCGCCAGCAGCGCGAACTCCTGCTCACGACGCAGCTCCTCGGCGGTCGGATCGGAGCTCCGCATGCGCTGGACCTCCTTGGACACCTCGAGGAGCGCGGGCCCGGTCTGCTCGACCACGATCGAGCTGCCGACCGAGAAGTACGAGCCGCCGCGGTTGTAGTCGAAGCCCGCCCGCGCGCCGTAGGACCAGCCCTTGTCCTCGCGCAGGTTCATGTTGATGCGACTCGAGAACGAGCCGCCGAAGATCTGCGCCATCAACAAGGTCGCCTCGTAGTCGTCGGCCGCACGCACCGGGCCCGGGTGGCCGATCAGGATCTGCGACTGCGCAGCCCCGTCGACGTGCACGAAGTAGATCGTGCCCTTGGCTGGCTTGGCCGCGGGGATCTTGGCCGCCTTGGGAGCCTTGCCCTTCCAGGTTGCGAAGCGCGGCTCGAGCTCGGCGCGCAGCTCGTCTTGGCTGATCTTGCCGACCACCCACAGCCGCGCGCCGTCGGGCTTGAGCTTGGCCGTCCACTTGGTGCAGTCGGCCAGCGTGATCTTGTCGACGCTGGTGGCGGTCGCGAGCTTGCCGTAGCGGTGGGCGCTACCCCAGACCAGCGAGGGGAACAGCCGATAGGCGATCGATGACGGCGAGCCCTTGGCCTGCTCGATCGCGTTCTTCTCCTGCTCCTTGAGTCGATCGAAGTCGCTCTGCCGCAACCCCGGCGTCAGCAGCATCTCGGCCGCGAGATCGAGCGCCGGCCCGAGCTCGCGCCGCAGCGCCCGGACGCCGACGAAGCTGCTCTCGAGCGAGCCGCTCGCCCACACACCGACCGCGTGATCGTCCTGCGCGGCGGCGAAGCTGGCCTTGTCCTTGTCGCGCGTGGCCTCGTCGAGCAGGTCGCTGCACAGCGAGGTCACGCCAGCCATGCCCTTGGGATCGTCGACCTCGCCGTAGTCCCACTCGAAGTACATCGAGATGGTCGGCAAGGTGGCTTGCTGAACCAGGTTGACCTCGAGGCCGTTGGCGAGCTCGAAGGTCTCGATGGTCGGGATCTTCACGTCCTGGATCGGCTTGGGCTTGGGCCGCTCGGCCCGGAAGGGCTCGTCGGGCCACTCGACCGGCGCGGCCACCTGCTCGACCGGCGTCGGCCCGACCGGATCGGGCGTGGTGGTCTCCTCGCGCTTGCACGCGCTCGCGAGCACGACGCTCGCGGCCAGGCTCACGGTCATGAAGGTGCTGCTGGGACGGTTCACTTGCCACCTCCTTGCTTGGGCGCCTGCTTGGGCGCGGGGATCGAGATGATCTCGGCGCGCGGCTTGCCGAGGTGCTCGGCTGCAGCCGCCTTCACGCTGGCCGGCGTCAACGCCCGGATCCGCTCCACGTAGGTCTGTGCATAGCCGGGATCGCCGGTGTAGTGATTGAACCATTGCAGCTGGTTGGCTCGGTTGTCGATGTCCTCGAGGCCCCACACGAAGCTGGACTCGACGCCGATCACATGCCGCGCGAGCTCGGCCTGGGTCGGGCCCTCGGCCACGAAGCGGGTGATCTCTTCGTCGATCGCCTTGGTCGCCTGCGCGCGCTTCTTGGCCTCGTCGCCGGCCGTCAGCGTGACCACCACCGAGAAGGTGCCCGAGAACCCGCTGCCGGACTGAAACACCCAGACGCTCTGTGCGATCTTTTCGTCGTCGACCAAGCGCTTGGTCAGTCGACCCCAGCCCTCGGAGCCGAGCGCCGCGGCGGCGGCCGAGAGCTCGAGATCGCCAGCGGCCAGCACGGCCGGGCTGTGCCACACGAAGTGCATTCGCTCGAGCCGAGCGAAGGGATCGCGCAGCTCCTTCCGCACGTTCTCTTGCAGCGACGGCGCCGGGATCGCGACATGCTCGGGCTCGGGCAGCGTGGGGAAGCTCCCGAACCACTTGTCGATCAGCGCCTTGGCCTCTTCGATCTCGAAGTCGCCGGCCAGCGTCAGCGTGGCGTTGCTCGGCACGTACCACTTTTGGAAGAACGCGATCACGTCGTCGAGGCTGGCGTTCTCGAGATCTTCGTGGCGGCCGATCGTCAGGTAGCGATACGGGTGGCCCTCGGGATAGAGCGCCTCGCCGAGGGCGAAGCGCTCGAGCCCGTACGGCACATTGTCGTAGCGCTGCCGTCGCTCGTTGCGGACCACGTCGATCTGGTTGGCGAGGCTCTTCTCGTTGAGCAGATCGAGCATGTAGCCCATGCGATCGCTCTCCAGCCACAGCGCAGTCTCGAGCTCGTGACGGGGCACGGTCTCGAAGTAATTGGTGCGGTCGGCGTTGGTCGTGCCGTTGACCCCGGTCCCGCCGATCTCGCGCAGGATGTCGAAGTGCACGTCCTCGCCAATGTGCTTGGCGCCCTGAAACATCATGTGCTCGAACAGGTGAGCGAAGCCCGACTTGCCGTGCACTTCGTCGCCGCTGCCGACGTGATACCAGACGTTGACCGCGACCAACGGCGCTGTCGGGTCGCGGTGGAGGATCACCTCCAGTCCGTTGGCGAGCTGGTAGCGCTCGTATTCGATGCCAATCTCGGACTCGGTGTCGGCCTGCTGTGCCGACTCGCCGGCGGTGACGGCGAGCGGGCTGACGAGCAGGAGCGGAACTCCGAGACCGAGGATGCCCAGTAGCCGTCCTCGCGTCATTGCGGTCATGCTCGCCCATGGACGCGCATCGGGCAAGCGTGGGTTTCGCTGATTGGCAGCGAAACACGTGAGTGTTTGGCCGTGTCCGAAAGGGCAACTACACGATCAACGCGAGCCGCTTGCTCGCCACGCGAACCTGCGCCCGCGAACCCCAGCGAAATTCGAGTCGATCGTCCTCGATGCCGTCGCCGAAGATCACGCCGTCGTCGAGCTCCGAAGTGATCTCGAGGGTCTCGTCCGCGTCGATCAGACCGGCGGTCAGCTCGGTGCCCGTGATCGGGCTCGGCCACGCCTCGCGCACGAAGAACGCCAAGCGCGGGTCGGTCGGGGTCGGCAGCGCAGGACAGCCCGGCCCGCGCTCGCGGGCGATCGAGCGCGCCCAACCACTCGCACCCGTACCGGTGCTCACGACCACGCCGGACGAGCTGTGGCGCTCGGACCGATCGCCGCAGCGCAAGCGATAGCGGGCCGACTGATGGCGCGGGTGTCCGACGAACAGCTCGTTGAGCGCGAGCAGACGCTGGCCGTCGTCGAGCGAGACCTCGACCATCGTCCGCGCTTGCACGCGCGCGCGCTTGCGAACCACCGCCTGCAGCAGCGCGCTTGCAGCCTCGGCGCGGTGAGGCACGAGCACGCCCGCGTTGCGCCCGGGCGCGGGATCGATGCCGATCACCTGCTGACCGTCGAGGTACTTGGCCGCGTTCGCGACCAAGCCGTCCTGCCCGATCGCAACCACGATGTCGCTGCGCTCGAACACGAAGCGGTGCAGATCGTCGCGATCGACGGCGGCCTGCCGCCAGCTCGACGGGATCGCAGCGAACACCGCCTGCCGAGCGGCCTCGAAGCGCTGATGATCCTCGTGCACCGCGTCGATCGACTGCTCGCGCGTGGCCAGGAAGAAGCGCGCCTGCTCGCGGGTGCCGTGCTTGGCGATCAGCTGCGCGTAGCTGCTCGCGCGCGTGACCACGACCACGCGCGGGCGATCGAGCAGGGCGTCGCTCTCGGAGCGCATGCTACTTGCCTCCCGTTGGGCTCCCGCTTTGGCCCTCGGCCGGCCCCAGCTCGCGCTCGAGCTTCTCGGTCCCGGCTCGCATCAAGTTGCCGAGCATCGGACCGAACGCGTCGGGCGAGAGGTTGAGGTGATCGATGCGCTGCAGCTTGCCGGCGAGCTCCTGCGCGGCGAGCCCGAAGATCACCGCTGGCGGCAGCTCGCGGTGGATGTTCATGCGCTCGCGCTCACCCTCGAGTCGGACCTGCTCGACCATGCGCAGCGCCTCGGCCTCGGCTTCGGCGTCGATCTTGGCGCAGCGCGAGCGACCCTCGGCGCCGATCCGCTCGGCCTCGGCCTTCTCGCTGGCGCGCTTGCGATCGTTGGCGCCGCGCTCGGTGATCAGCTGCTGCTCGCGGCGAGCCAGCTCGATGCGGTTCTGCAGCTCGTTCTCGGCGATCGCCCGCTCTTTCTCGACGGCCAGCGCTCGCCGGGCGAAGCCGGCCTCGTCGGCCTCCTGCTGGATGCGCTCGCGGGTGGGCGCCTCGAGGGCCTTCTCCAGATCGGCGCTCGGTCGGATCGCGGCGATCCGGATCGAGACCAGCTCGAGCCCGAGCTGCGCGAGCGTGTCGTCGGCCAGCAGCCCGGCCTGGATGCGCTGACGGATGCGCTCGTGCCCATGAGCGAGCAGCTCGCGGACCCCGGTCACGGCCATGTAGTCGAGCGCGAACTGCTGCGCGAGCTGGGTCAGCAGCCCGCTCAGCTGGGCGATCGGCTCTCGCTGATGCTTGCCGGTCCACAGGTGGATGCCGAAGTCGATGCGCTCGGCCAGCACCGTCGGCTCGACCACGCGGAAGGTCATCACGCCCTGCGCGGTGACGTCCTGGAAGTCGGCTGAGCGGCCGTGGAACAGGAACGAGAGCTCGCGATCGTCGACCGGAATCTCGACGATCGCCGCATCGAGGGCCATGAACCAAAACGCCGCTCCGCGCCCGCTACGGCGCAGACGACCGTTCTTGTACTGGATCACGTGCGAGCTGGGCTCGGCGCGGAGATGTCGAACGAACAGGTACTTGCTGATCTCGGCCATGGTGGGTCGCCGCCAGAAAAACGATAGTGTATCTGGCACACCAACTGACCGCGGGCAAGCGGAAATCTTCAGCCCGTCGCGATCGCCACGTCACGCCCGTCTTAGTGTCAATTCGACAACCAGACCATCACGCGCGGCGGCGCTCCGGTCGGGGTCAGGACCACGTCGTCGTCGCCGTCACCGTCCACGTCGGCGCTGCGCAGGCGCGTGTAGGTGACCGCGCTGAGGTCGGTCGGCGTCTTCGCGAAGCCACCCGCGGTGTTCGGGTAGATGGTCACGCGCCAGTCGTTGTTGGGCACGTCGGTCAGCAGCTCCGCACGACCGTCACCGTTCAGATCGCCGAGCGCGAGCACGGTGAACGTGAACGACTCGAACAGCGTGCCGCTCGAGAGCGTGCCGTCGGCCTGGCCCAGCCACGGATTGACGATCGGGAAGTTGTCGCCGTGGCCCGCGATCAGGTCGCCGCGCTCGTCGGCGTTCACGAATCCGACCGCAGCCGCGGCGAAGCTGCCGATCTCGCTGCTCGCGAGCTCGACCAGCGTGCCGTCGCCGGGCCCCGTCCAGGCGAACACGGTCGGCAGCCCGGCCTCGAGCTCGTGGGTCAGGGCCTCGACTCGACCGTCGCCGGTCACGTCGATCGCCCACATCAGGTCGTGCGTGTAGACCTCGCTGGTCACCACGTCGCCGAGGCCAAAGTCGTCCACGCTCAGCCGAGCTTCGATGCGCGGCGGAGCTCCGCTGCCACGCGTGAGCAGGTCGGCTCGCAGATCGCCGTCGAGATCGCCGAGCACGAAGCCGTCGAAGCTGGTCAGCTCGTGAGTGATCGGCGGGCTCGAGAAGCTCCCGTCGCAGGTGCTCGGGTGAATGTTCACGCGTGGCGGGAAGCCGGTCCCCGAGAGCACCAGATCCGCACAGCCATCGGCATCGAGATCGCCGAGCTGCAGATCCTCGAACGCGAACACCTCCGTGGTGATCGGCGCGGCGAAGCTGAACTGGTCGCCGTCGCCATCGCCCGGCTCACCGTCACCATCGCCATCACCGTCACCATCACCATCGCCATCGCCATCGCCATCGCCATCACCATCGCCATCCCCGTCGCCATCGCCCGGCTCGCCATCGCCATCCCC
>DATLLB010001090.1:0-3218 GCA_035538075.1 Enhygromyxa sp. | reverse complement strand
GTCGGCGGCTCGGGTGTGGGCTCGGGCTTGGGCTCGGGCGGCGCCTCGCGGAGGTCGGGCGCGTGATCGGGTCGAGTCGACCCGCACGCGAGCAACGGCGAGCTGGCCGCGACGATCAACAGCTGGCGACGTCCGATCGGCACCCGTCGATCATCAAGCCTGATCGCGCAGCTGCCAAGCGACCGCGCGGCGCACCGAGTCGTCGTACGACAGCGCGTAATAGAGGAATGTCTCGCCGATGTTGGCCCGCTCGAGCCCAAGCCCGAGCCCGCTGCGGCCGAGCCCGCCGCGACCACGCCTAAAGATCCACTCGAGCGCCACGTCGAAGCGCTGAAGAGCCGCTACGGCGCGCGCGGCTGGACCATCGTCGCCGAGCCGCCGTTCGCGGTGGTCGGCGACGGCACGCCGCTGCAGGTGAAGGGCCACGCCGCTGCGACGATCCGCTGGGCCGTGCGTCACCTCGAGGCCGCGTACTTCGACAAGCCGCCCGACGAGATCATCACAATCTGGTTGTTCGAGAGCGCGGACGCGTACGAGCGCTACAGCGAGGAGCTCGTCGCCGATCCGCCGGATACTCCGTATGGCTATTACTCCCCGACTGCGCGCGCGCTGGTCATGAACATCGCCACCGGCGGTGGCACCTTGGTCCACGAGATCGTGCACCCGTACATGGAGGCGAACTTTCCGGCTTGCCCTGCGTGGTTCAACGAGGGGTTGGCGTCTCTCTACGAGCAATCGGCCGAGCGCGACGGGCAGATCATCGGGCTCACCAACTGGCGGCTCGCGGGCTTGCAGGAGGCGCTGCGGGCCGGGACGGTGCCGTCGTTTCGCGAGCTGTGCGAGAGCGGCGACGCGTTTTACACGGACGACCGCGGCAGCAACTACGCGCAAGCGCGCTACCTCTGCTACTGGCTGCAGGAGCAGGGCTCGCTGCGTCGCTACTACGACTCGTTTCGCGCCAACGCAGAGAAAGATCCGAGCGGGTACGCGACGCTGTCCGAGCTGGTCGGCCCCGACATGCCCGCGTTTCGAGCGAAGTGGGAGCGCTTCGTCCTGGCGCTGCGCTTCGAGTGATCGGTAGGATGCGAGAATGGTCCGCACCGCCCTGATCTCCTCGCTGCTGCTCGTCGCATGTGTGGGTCGACCGGCCGGTGAGGACGATGCCGGCGTCACCACGATGCTCGACGAGGCGAGCACCGAGTCGTCGACGAGCGAATCGAGCACGAGCGAGTCGAGCACGAGCGAGTCGAGCACCAGCGAGAGCTCGACCGACGAGGGCGACGGCGATGGCGACGGCGACGGCGACCACGAGACCTGCAACGAGCCCCGCAAGCTCGATCTCCCATCGGACTCCGAGGCGCCGATGCCCGACAGCTGCACCGTCGAGGTGATCCCGTGGCCGACGCCCGAGCAATACCCTGGCTGTGAGATCTGCGAGTTCGAGTCGATCTGCCACTTCCAGGCCTATCTCGGCTGCGTGACGCCGCTCTCCGGAGAGACCTGCGCCGACATCTGCCCGGGCGGCGATTGTCTGTCGGTCTACTGGGAGAGCTGCGAGGGCGAATTTCCGCTCGGCGTGCCGAACGACACGTGCGGCTACTATGAGCTCGACGGCAAGTGCTGCACGATCGGCAAGTTCCACGATTACTGCGCTGAGTGAAGATCCCCGCGGCTCGAACAAAATCGGCCGCGAGCTCCCTTTGCGAGAGCTCGCGGCCGTCGAGTTAGTCGGCGTCACGGGCCGCGCTGATCAGCACGGCCGCGATGTTGGCCGCCATTTGGGCGTAGCGGGTGAACTCCATCGTGAACACCCCGCGCCCTTGCGTGAGCGAGCGGATCTCGGCGGCATAGCCGAACATCTCCACGAGCGGCACCTCGGCCTCGACCACGCAGCTTCGCACGCGTTGCTGCATGCCCGTGATGATCCCGCGCCGACGAATCAGCGAGGTCTGTGCGCGGCCCTGGAACTCGTCCGGGACGTCGACCTCGACTTTCATGACAGGCTCGAGCACGACCGGACCGGCTTTGTGCAGGGCCCCGCGCAGCGCGTCGCGGGCGGCCTTGCGGAACGCCAGCTCGCTAGAGTCCTGCACATGAACGGCGCCGTCGCAGAGCTCGACCTCGACGCCCAGCGTGGGTGCCCCGAGCAGCACACCCTCGGCCAAGGCTTCGCGGAAACCCGCGTCGCAGGCCGGAATGTACTGCTTCGGGATCGCCCCGCCGACGATGCGATCGACGAAGCGGTAGGGCGCGTCGGCGCAGGGGCGGACCCTGCCGACGACCTTCGCCCATTCGCCCGTGCCGCCGTCTTGCTTCTTGTGCACGTATGCAAATTCAACCTCCTTGGTGATGGTCTCGCGGTAGGCGACCTGCGGCGCGCTGATGACGGGGTCGACCTCGTACTCGCGCCGCATTCGCTCGATGTAGATATCGAGGTGGAGCTCGCCCATCCCCGAGATGATGGTCTCGCCTGATTCCGCATCCATGCGGACTCGGAAGGTCGGATCTTCCTTGCCGAACCGGTTGAGGGCCTTGGCGAAGGCCGCGGCCTTGTCCCGATCGCGCGGGGCGATCGCGTAGCTGATCACCGGATCGGGCACGAAGATCGAGCGGATCGAGATCTCGATGTTGCCGTCGGTGAAGGTGTCACCGGTGGCGCAGTCGATGCCGAAGAACGCGACGATGTCGCCAGCCTCGGCAAACTCGATGTCGTGCATCTCGTCCGCGTGCATGCGGACCAGGCGTTTGAGCTTGCTTCGTTCTTTGCTGCGTTGATTGACAATGAAGTCTCCCTTGGCCAGGCGGCCCTGGTAGATGCGGACGTAGGTGAGCTGGCCGAAGCGACCCTCGATCAATTTGAAGGCGAACGCGACCAGCGGGGCGTCGGCTCGGGTCTCGAGCTCGACCTCGACGGGCTCCTGATCGGAGCCCTCCGCGAGGGACCAGCCCTCGTTGCAAAGCTCGGCGGGCGCAGGCAGGAACGCACAGATCCCGTCGAGCAGCGGCTGCACGCCGCGGTTCTCACCGGCAGACCCCACGAACACCGGGGTCAGCTCGCGGGCGATGGTCGCCCGACGTAGCGCGGCCTCGAGCCGCTCGGGTTCTATCTCACGCTCGTTGAGATAGTCGTCCATGATCGCGGCGTCTCGCTCGGCGATTCGCTCGACCAGCTTGGCGCGCCAGCTGCTGGCGGCCTCCGCCAGCTCGGCGGGGATCGC
>DATLLB010001089.1:0-3515 GCA_035538075.1 Enhygromyxa sp. | reverse complement strand
CCGATCTTCGCGACCAGCGAGGCGATGTTGCAGTGCCCGACCTCGCTGCCGCTGCGAGCTCCACGACGGCCGAGGTAGGCGAGCTTGGGCTCGACCGAGTAGTCGTAGTCCCAGCACTGCGTGTTCGGACCGCAGGCCGGCGGCGGGCTCAGCCACGGCCCGCCTTCGAAGCGCTTGGAGCAGTCGTCCTCGGGCGTCGTGGTGTGCCGGTAGATCCACGCCTTGCGCACGTTGTCGGCCACGTCGAGCCGCGTGTGCTCGGGCGCCCACGGTGCGATCGCGATCAGGTGCTCGATCACGGCCTGCCGCTCGCTCATGCGCGAGTCGGCCCGCAGCGCCTCGGGCAGCTGCTCGGCCACGACCACGGCCCCGTGCGACCAGCCGGCGAGGTTGATACGACAGTGGCGATCCTGCTTGTCGACCTTGCCGCTGCCGTCGCGATCGAGGCTGCCGATCAGCGCGTCGAGCCCCTGCTGCCACTCGTCCAGCGACCACACGCTGCGACACCGCTCGCCCTCACAACGCCGCAGCACTCCGGGCGCGCGGCGACACAGCTCGCCGAGGTCGATGTTGGGAGCGTCCTCGAGCCCACCCGGACCGGCGACGCACAGCGTTCGCACGCAGCGATTGCCCGAGTCGTTGCCGATCTCCACCCGCGTGCCGTCGGGCAGTCGCTGGGCCTCGCCCGGCGGCGGACCAGCTCGTCGCTCGACCGCCGGCTTCGGCACCTTCTTGGGCGGCTCCGGCTTGTCGGCGCAGGCCGTGGTGGATCCGAGCAGCAGCAGCGCAGAGGCGATGAACGCTCGCACGCCGTGAGTGTAGAGTGACCGGCCACCCGAGCCAACGTGTCGATGCGATACGACACGCTCGCTCACTCGGTCGGCACGACCCTAGATCACTGCGGCGGGGTACTAATGGTCGGCCGACACTCCGGGCAGCGATAGACCCTCCGCGATCGTGTCGCGCACAGCGGGCACAGCGGGCGCTTGCAGTCGTCACAGACGACCTCGAGCGCGACGTTGTACTCGCCCTGACAGAACTCGCAGCGAGCCTGTCCTTCGGCGAGTTGGTGGGCCAGCTCGAGCACCTCGTTCGCGAACAAGTCATCCATCGACGCGAGACTGTGCATCGACCGGACCAACACGTGCGCCCGCGCATGCAGCAAGCCGTGTCGCGCGAGCGCGTTTCGATTGACGGCCACCCGCCCCCGTGCGTAGATGGCGTATGGTCGAGAAACGCTGTTCGTACGCTGTAACACGGACTTTTCGCCTGCTGATGGGAGCCCTTCCGATGGCCATGTTCGGCTGCTCGGACGATGACCCGCCGAGCGGCAACGAGACGTCCACGGGTGAGACCGGCGACGGCGATGGCGACGGCGATCCGACCGGCGACGGCGATCCGACCGGTGACGGCGATCCGACCGGTGACGGCGATCCGACCGGCGACGGAGACGGAGACGGAGATCCCACTGGCGACGGCGACGGAGACGGAGATCCCACGGGCGACGGCGATCCCACGGGCGATGGCGATCCGTCGGGCGATGGCGACGGCGACCTGGAGGGGGCCGCCTACGATCAACCGGGTCCCTACTCGGTCCAGGTCTCGCAAGGCCAGATGCAGGTCAACCAGCAGTGCAACCTCGCCTACGCGGTCTACGAGCCCGACACGCTCGCCAGCGACGTCGAGGTGCTGCTCGCTCACGGGTTCATGCGCAGCATCGACGACATGGCCGAGACCGCCGAGCACATCGCCAGCTGGGGCGTGAAGGTCTACGCGGTGCCGCTGTGCACCAACAGCTTCGCCATCAATCACGAGCTCAACGGCCAGGCCATCGCCCTGCTCGGCGAGGCGCTCGCGCCCGGCGGAGCGGTCTACTCGGGCTTCTCGGCGGGCGGGCTCGCGGCCTTCGTCGCGGCCGTGAACGCCGGCAACGCGGTCTATTACGTGGGCCTCGACGCGGTCGACAACGCCGAGCTGGGCCTCGGCTTCGCCGATCAGATCGACGTGCCGGCCCGCGGATCGATCGCCGAGCCCGGCCAGTGCAACACCAACAACAACTTCCTGCCGGTCTACGACATGATCCCCAACGCGCCGGTCATGCGCATCGTCGACGCCGAGCACTTCGACTTCGAGAGCGACAGCTGCGGGCTCGGGGACTTCGCATGCGGCCTCTGTGCGCCGGCCGGGCCCGAGACGCGGGCGCTGGCGCTGGGCATGTCGACCGCGGCGATCTTGATTGCGACCGGGGCCGATCCCGGCGGCTACAGCTGGTGGCAGCCGGGCGGCACCTATTTCGACATGTACGCCCAGCAGGGCAAGATCATGCTGATTCCCTGAGTCCGGACCAAGCGCTCAGCCCGACGGCTTGCCGGCGTTGCTGAGCGCGTAGCCGGTCATGTCCGAGTACGTGTAGGCCCCGACCAGTCCGCCGTAGACCCAGTGCTGGCCGGTCTCGGGATCGATCTTGCTGACGTTCGAGCCATTGGCGACCGCCCACACGTAGCCCTCGAAGTCGATGCTGATCCCGTAGGAGCCTGCCGCCGCCCACGACTTCTCGACCGTCAGCGTGTCGCGGTTGACCCCGATCACGCCGTTGCCGTTGGCCATCCACAGCAGCCCGTTCTCGTGCGCGTCGGCCATGCAGCCCGTCCAGCCGCCGACCATCGCGGTGGCCCAGGTCTCGGTCGAGGGATCGAAGCGCCCGACCGTCGACGCGCACAGCCACACCATGCCGTCGGAGTCGACGGTCATGCCATACCAGTGGGGCCCGGCCGGGGTGCTCCAAATGTCGTAGGTCATGTCGTCGCGATTGATGCGGATCAAGCGGCCGTTGGTGCCGAGCTGCGAACCCCAGAAATTGCCGTCACCGTCGACCGCGCCCCCGTAGACGCCGAAGAAGTCCTGGCTGAGCCCGCCGATCCCGGTCGGGACCTTGAGCAGCTCCTTGACCGAGCCGTCGTTGCCATCGAGCACATAAAAGTCAATTGCGCCGTTTTGGTTGCTGCCCGCCGTCCACAGCTCCTCGTCATCCCACGTGCAGCTGGCCTGATTGAACACGCCGGCTCCCCACGCGACCGGTCGCTGCGAGTTGTATTGCATGGGCTTGTGCCACGCCACGCACTCCTCGAGCACCCAGGGCAAATATGCGGAGTCGTGCGATGTCTGAATTCCGGGGATCCCGTTGCTGTCCACGCAATCCGCTTCGTTCGCGTAGATCTTGGTCACGCCGCCGGTGCGGCTCGCGACCGCGACGTTGCCCGACAGGCTGACCGAGGTGCGCGACGGCGAGCCGGCGCCATCGGGCCGCACCAGGTAGCGCCCGACCTCCGTGACCGTCTTGGTGTCGATCTTCGAGATCGTCCCCTGCGAGCTGTTGGCCGCCCACAGATAGGAGAATTCCACGTCCACGCCCTCGCCGACGGCACACGCAGCGCCGGTGTCGGGCACCCCGAGCGTGTCCCACTTCACCGCGGCACCGTCGCTTTCGCTTCCGTCGAGCGCCTGCTCACCCGAGC